>CAYXQK010000099.1:0-5043 GCA_964467445.1 uncultured Syntrophaceae bacterium | reverse complement strand
GTAGGTGGGGAATCCCCAGTTCTGTCCCTGAACGGCAAAATCGTCAGGCGGCGCACCCGCAGATTTGTCCATGTTGAACCACTGCGGATGCAGCCAGGTCTCCACGCTTGCCTTATCGACACCGATGGGGATATCGCCCTTCAGGACAATACCGCAATCGCGGGCATATTGAGACGCCTCCAGCAATTGCTGATGAAGCTGATACTGAATGAAATAGTGAAAGGCAATATCGTGTGTGTGCGGGGTGTCCGGTCCGGTCATCTGCTCGATGACGGCCGGCGTGGCTCGCCTGAATGCTCCCCAGTTACGGTAGTCGCTGGTGCCGTGACGGTCGCGCAGATAACAGAAGGCAGCGTAGGGTTTCAGCCAGTCGGCATGTTCCTTCAGAAAAGCCTGAAACGCCGCAGATGCGAAGAAATCACGGGCCTGCTGCGTAAATATCCTTTTCAGGAAATCCATTTTGGCCGACATGACCGCTTCATAATCGACGACGCCTTTCTGATTCAACTGTGCCGCGACCGCCTCGATTTCTTGAACCATGGATTCGGAAAGGCCTTCGATCGTCTGCAGATTCAGGTAAAGCGGATGGAGGGCAAATACGGACAATGTCGCGTAGGGGTAGGCATCGCCACCGTTCAGACGGACGGACGTGTCGTTCACGGGCAGAAGCTGGATCATCTGCAATCCCATCTGTTTTGCCCAGTCCGCCAGGGGTTTTAGGTCAAGAAACTCTCCCACGCCGAGGCCTCTTGCCGTCCGCAGGGAAAACACCGGGATGGCCAGGCCTGCGCCTTTCCAGGGCGCAGCAGAAGATCTGAATGGATGGTCTGAAACGACAATAGCTTGATATTCTTCATGAAACGATGAATCATGGTCGGCCAAACGGCGATTATCGCCCGATTCCCAAATGACTGTTTTTCTCTCCGGATCCGCGATGAAATATTTATACTGGAAAGGAATTTCGACAGGACGGACATGAAAATCAACCTGCCAGTCAGGATAGCCGCTGCCGTAAAGGGGCAGGGCCTTTTCGGGATTCCAGAAGCCGATGGCCGGGATGTTGCCAACCACATATAGCGAATATCCCGGCGCGACCCTTGGCGCGGGAACGTGCAGACGGATATGGATTCCCCGCTCCGCACGGTCGGGACAATCCTGGATTGGACTCCTCTCAGGACGCCGGAAGAGAACCCCTTGAAAAGGTGCGGATGCAAGGATCGCTTCCGGATCAACCGGCGGCCGCCAGAAATCCCGCTGCGCAATCGCTTCCAGTCCACGACATCCGGGTGGCGCGAAGCGGCGGTTTCGGCCACCTTCGTAGTGGAGGGTTCCGCTGCTTTGGTCTTCAATCGCATAACGATAGACAAAGGGTTCGCGTTCTTCACCGGACCACTCGATGTTCGCGTGCCAGAAGCCGTCCGCGTCATAACTCATCCGCACCCCCCGGGCGATGTCCCATTGTCCAAGCTCAGGCGGGGAACCGACGATCAGAAGGTTCTGGCCGTACATTGTCCGGAAAGGCAGGGAAAAGTTGATCTTCAATCCATTAACCAATAGGTGAATAATAATCTATAACTATTTAAAATATAATATGATTCAGTTGTTCATACGTGGATCTAAAATTAATTTTTCGAAATCACCGTCGAAAAAAGTATAGGGGAAAGGGCAGGGGGTGTCAATGGGAAACAGGCTACATTTAAATTGATTTTATTCATGCTTTATTTTATGACGGCTTCGTAAAAAGTCTAATGGTGGGCGGGCAGGAAAAACAGAGGGGAAAAGGATGCGACATGCTGACGGATGAACAATTGGAAAAGTACGCTGAGGTTCTGCTGTGGGGGCTAAAGACGGCCAGAAAAGGCACATTCAGAAAAAATGATTTAATCCTGATACAGTATGAACCGGCTGCCGTTAAGCTGGCAGAAATCCTCTATGGAAGGATTCTTGACGCGGGGATGAACCCGGTGCAGCGCATGGGATTGACCTTCGGGATGGAGCATCGTTTTTATGCAAAATCCAATGAGCGGCAGCTTGTCTTCCGGGTACCCGGCGACAAGGAGTTTCTTGAACATGTCAGCGGCAGGATTTTCCTGCGCGCGCCCGACTCGCTGACCCACCTGAAAGACATCGATCCGGTTAAAATCGGGAAATTCCTGATTTCCCGGAAACCGCTGCGGGAAATCATGGACCGCCGGGAAGAGAGGGGATTGTACGGCTGGACGCTCTGCACGCTGCCCACACCGGAATTGATCCGCCAGGCAAAAGCTACGGTCAAGTCCTACGCGGCGCAGGTCATCAAGGCCTGTTACCTCGATCATGAAAATCCCGTTCGGCAGTGGGAGATGATTTACAAAACCGTCGGCGGGATTAAAAAATGGCTAAACAGTCTGAACGTAAAGTATTTTCATGTCGAGTCAAAAAACGTCGATCTGAAAATCACGCCCGGCCGGCAGCGGAAATGGGTCGGGATTTCCGGCCATAACATCCCCAGTTTTGAGATTTTCCTGTCTCCGGACTGGCGCGGAACGGAAGGGGTGTACCATGCCAATCTGCCGTCTTTCCGCAGCGGGAATTATGTCGAAGGTGTGCGCCTGACCTTTGAAAAGGGCGTCGCGGTCAAGATCCAGGCGACGGTCGGCGAGGATTTTACGGTCAAGCAGTTAGCGATGGATCCGGGGGCCGGCCGTGTCGGTGAGTTTTCCCTGACGGATAAACGCTTTTCCCGGATCGACCGTTTCATGGCGGATACCCTGTTTGACGAGAATTTCGGCGGGGCCCACGGCAACTGCCACATTGCGCTGGGGTCCTCCTACACGGACACCTACACAGGGAATCCCGCAGAAATAACGAAGGCCCTGAAGAAAAAACTGGGATTTAACGACTCGGCCTTGCATTGGGATCTGGTCAATACCGAGCGGAAAACCGTGACCGCACATCTGTGGTCCGGCGAGAAATGCCTCGTCTATGACAACGGACGGTTTCAGATATAGGCTAAATAAGTCGTCGATTGAATTGACTTCGCAAAATCATTATGCTAATGGAATCGCCCATGATGCAACAACGGTTTTTCGACTTTCGCAAGATGAGATATCCATTATGACGAAAGCATCCTGCCTGATCAGGATATTTTTGAGATCTCTTTTTATCCAATCCTCATTTAATTTCTGGCGGATGCAGAACGTGGGCTTTGCCTTTGCGGTGATTCCCCTGATCAAATCCGCCGGCATGGACGCTATGCAGACTTCGCAACTCCTGAACCGTCATCTGCAGTTGTTTAACACCCACCCCTGCTTAACGGGTCCGGTTCTGGGATCGGTCGTCAAACTGGAAGAGGAAGCCTGCGATGGCCGGCAAGTGATGGACCTTAAGAAAACGCTGACAGGGCCCTATGCGGCGATGGGCGATACTTTTTTCTGGGGGGCGTGGCGCCCTCTTTCGGCCATCGGCGCAGTCGTGCTGATGATGGAAGGGGTGCTCTGGGCGCCCCTGATATTTCTGGTCATGTACAATCCCGTGCCTTTTTATGTCCGCCTGAAAGGGTTTATCGAAGGATACCGGCGGGGCATGCGCGGTATTGACTTTATTGGAGGGCTGAATCTTCCGGGCCTTGCGGGCAAGGTCCGCTGGATATCTGTCATATTGTTAGTCATATTGGCGGCGCTGCTGTCCCGCAACGCCGGGCATGACTATGCGGTTGTTCCGGAACTCCTGCCGGGGCTCCTTTTTTTAGGGGTCATTCTCCTGTGTTTCTTGATGCTCACAAGGGGGATCTCCGCCATGAAAATCTTATACGGGACGGTTGCCCTTTTTTTATTATCATCTTATTAACATGGAGCAAATCAAGGTATTTGAAATAACAAACAAACTGGGCGTGCATGCGCGCGCGGCCGCAAAGCTTGTCCAGGTGGCCACAAAATTCAAATCCAAAATCTATTTTGAGAAAGACGGATGGGAAGTCAATGGCAAAAGCCTCCTTGGGATCTTGACGCTCGAATGCCCGAAGGGGAGTCGCCTGATTGTCCGTGTCCAGGGAATGGACGCGCCTGAAGCCATTGCAGCCCTGGGAGAATTGATTGAAAACAAATTTGATGAAGAATAACGAAGGCGCCACAGACCTGAATCGATGATGGATACGCTGAAAAAAACCTTTGCTTTAAAGGGGATTGCGGTTTCTCCCGGGGTGGCCATCGGGAAGGCTTACCTCTTTGATCGCCTGGATGCGCAGATTTCCTTTTACAAATTGAGCGATCCCTCGCTGGTGATCAAAGAGATCAAGCGGTTTCGCACCGCGCTCAAGGAATCCGAAGAACAGCTTGAGGAAATCAAGAAGAAGTTGAGTCATCTGAAGGTGAAGGAGCCCCTTTATATCCTTGATGTGCATATCATGATCCTCAGAGACCGGAGATTCATTCGCCATACCATCCGTTATATCCGCGAAATGGGCGTCAATGCCGAATGGGCCCTCCGGATGACCATTGATAAGTACCGGGAAATATTTGACAGATTTGAAGATGAATACCTGAAGGGACGCTTCAGCGATATCCGCTATGCCGGTCAGATGGTTCTCCGAAATCTTGGCGGTGAAAGAAACCCGGTCATATCGGATATTGGCGAGGGGGTCATCATCATTTCCTCGGACCTTTCCCCCGCCGACACAGCCCGGATGAAAATTAAAAACGTGCTGGGATTCGCGACGGACATCGGCGGAAAGACTTCCCATACGGCCATTGTGGCCCGATCCCTGGAAATTCCCGCCGTCGTCGGACTGGAGAGCATTACACGCTGCGTGCGAACCAATGATTCTATTGTCATTGACGGTTCAGCCGGGGTGGTCGTTGTCAATCCCGATCCCGAAATGATCCGGCGCTATCAGGATAAAAAGAGGCATTACGCGGAGGCCAAGGCAATCTCTCTGAAAGATGCGGCGCTGCCGGCTGTCACGCGGGACGGCCGGCACGTATGGATCGGCGGCAACATCGAATTTACCGAGGAAATTCCGTCAGCCGTTACCCACGGCGCCGATGGAATCGGACTTTACCGGAC
>CAYXQK010000098.1:0-6744 GCA_964467445.1 uncultured Syntrophaceae bacterium | reverse complement strand
AATAATGGTGGACAAACAATCACAAATTTTATAACGTGCCCGCAGTCGGGATGTGGCCCAGCCTGGTAGGGCACTGCGTTCGGGACGCAGGAGTCGCGCGTTCAAATCGCGCCATCCCGACCATTTTCGTATTTCCGGTCCACCTTTAACCCCCCACCACCGATGCCATCTTGAAGATGGGCAGGTACATGGCGATGATCATGCCGCCCACGACGCCGCCCAGGAAAACCATCATAAAAGGCTCCAGCAATGCCGTCATCGCATCCACGGCGGCATCCACTTCGTCATCATAGAAATCAGCAATCTTCGCCAGCATCGTATCCAGGGCGCCGGTCGCCTCGCCGACGGCGATCATCTGTACCACCATGGGCGGGAAAATGCCCGTCTCCAGCAATGGCTCGGCAATGGTCTTTCCCTCACTGATGCTTTTTCTCACTTTCATCAAGGCGTTTTCAATGATCTTATTGCCGGATGTCCTGCTGACAATCGTCAGACCGTCCAGAATCGGAACGCCACTGGACATCATGGTGGCCATGGTGCGGGTAAATTTCGACACGGCGACCTTCTTCAACAGCGGGCCAAAAACGGGAGACCTTAAAATCAGGTCGTCAATGATCAGTGTCCCCCTTTCCGTCTTGTAGAACCGTTTGAAGGCAATAAAAGCAACAACGACCACGACAATGGCGACCATAAAGTACCTCTGGGCAAAATCACTCAAATTGACCAGGAACAGCGTGGGGCCGGGCAATTCTCCCCCCATGCCCTCAAACATCTTTTGGAAAACCGGGATGACCTTGAGCAGCAGAAGCGAGACAACACCAACTGAAATGACGAGTACGCTGGCCGGATAGGTCATCGCCCCCTTGACCTTGCTTTTGAGTTTCATGGCCTTTTCCATATAACTGGAAAGACGCTGGAGAATGACGTCGAGGATCCCCCCGCTTTCACCCGCGGCAACCAGATTGACAAAAAGGTCGTCATAGACGTTGGGAAACTTTTTCAGGGCGTCGGAGAGGGTGGATCCCCCTTCGATATCCTCCTTGATGGAGGTGATTATTTTTTTGAAGGTTTTATTTTGCTCCTGTTGTGCCAGCAGTTCAAGACACTGAATCAACGGGAGTCCCGCATTAATCATGGTGGCAAAGATCCGGGCGAAAACGACGACGTCTTTTTCTTTCACCCTCTCTTTAAGAAAGGGAAGATACTCTGCCAAATCCTTTGGTTTCGTCCTGATCTTGATTGACTGGAGTCCTTGCCTGCGCAGAATAGCACGCAGTGACACATCGTTGGCGGCTTCCATTTCTCCCTTTTTGATTTCGCCTTTTCGGGTCTGGGCTTCCCATAAAAATATCGGCATCATTCCACTCCTTCCATATCGGCCCATTTACGGACAATGTCATTCAAGATGATCCCCGCGGCTACGGAGACATTCAGTGAATCGATCTTCCCCCGCATGGGAATGGACAAAAGAAAATCACATTGCTTTCGGATCAGCGGTCTCATGCCGCGGCCTTCAGAACCCATCACCAGGCCGATATCCCCCTGGAAAGTCACGTCATGAATCTTCTGCCCTGCATGGGTATCGGCGCCATATATCCAGAATCCCTGTTTCTTCAGGTCAGCCATCGCCCGAGATAGATTGGCGACACGTACAACCGGCGTCAGCAAGGCCGCTCCCGCAGATGCCTTGATCACGGCCGCCGTGACCGTGGCGGTCCGGTGCTCGGGAATCATCACCCCGTTTGCGCCGTGGCAGTGGGCCGTCCTGATCATGGCCCCCAGGTTTTGCGGATCGGTAATCCCATCCAACAGGAGAATCAGGTGGTGCAAGGACGCCGGATGACGATTCTTCATGATCTGATCCAGATCCGCGTAGGCAAAAGACGGATAAAAACCGACAACCCCCTGATGCGCCCCATGACCTGTCAGCTTGTCGATCTCCCGTTTTTCCTTGAATGTGACGGGAATGCTCTTTGTGCCAGCAAGATTCAGGATGGAATGCAGCGTTTCCCTCGTTATCCCCTTCGCATTCACGACGGCAATTTTCACAAGCCTGCAGGGTTCCATCCTCAGTGCCTCCGCAAGCGGATTAATCCCGTAAATGATCTCCATGGCATGATTCCATTTAAGACAACCCTTTTCAGTGCCCCCGCATCTGGAGGCCGGCTGAAATTTCCCCAACGATCTCTTCCGCGGTAAAAATCGGATCTTCGGCCATGCGGATGGGTCGGCCGACCACAATATAGTCAGCTCCGCTGCGAATGGCTTCCCCGGGCGTCATCGTCCTTTTCTGATCGTCGCCCTGTATGGTATCGGCGGCTCTGATGCCGGGGGTAACAATGATAAAATCCTGACCACACCCCTCCCGAATAGGGCCAATATCCTGCGCTGACGCCACAACGCCGGCCACACCGGCGTCCTGGGCCATTCTGGACAGGGTCAGTACCAGCGTGCCCGCAGAACAGCGAAACCCCAGCCCCCGGAGATCCTCGTCATTCAAGCTGGTCAGCACGGTGACAGCCAGAATGACGGGCATGGGCTGATGCAGCGCCTCCGACCGCCTCCGGACAGCGGCAACGGTCTCTTCCATCATGTTCTTCCCACCCAGGGCATGAATATTGAACATGGAAACATCCAGGTTGACGGCGCCTTCCGCAGCCCTGGCAACGGTGTTGGGAATATCGTGAAATTTCAAGTCCAGAAATACCCTGCTGCCCCGACAGAGGATCTGCCGAACGATTTCAGGCCCGTAAAGGGTAAACGATTCCTTGCCAACCTTGAACATCCCGACACGATCCTGCAAGCGATCAACCCAGGACAGGGCCTCAGGGAGGCCCGTTCCGACATCAAGGGCGAAAATCAGTCGATCGACCGCCTCTTGTTTTAAATGATTATTCGGTATATTCTTCATCGCCGATATACTCGGTTTCATCCCCGGTCGAACGGTATATTTCCCGGACACCCACCAGGTATTCCGGATGGGCGTGCGCTACTTTTCCTGCCGCAATTTCCCGGAGAGCGGCAACGACCTCCCGGTTGTTCTTAACATCGGTCAGGGGCTGCGAGCCCTTTAAAAGCTGCTTTGCGCGCCTTGTCGTCAACATCACGAGTGCAAAGCGATTCGCTGAATGCCGTAAAGCATCTTCAACGGTAATTCTTGCCATAATAATTTCATACCTCCGTTAGACTGCAAATATTTTCAGTTATCGAGCTGAGCCGTGTCCGATGGGACGAACGGCCTTTATCCCAAAAAAGGTCTTATTTTTTCCATCACCCTTTCCCGCCGGCTTTTTTCCGCAATATAGACGGACCGGAGGCAGTCGACCGCATCCTGAATCTCCTTATTGATAATAACATAGTCATACCACATAATCTCCCGGATTTCATCCATGGCTTTCCCAAGGCGCTTTTGCATGACTTCCGGGACCTCTCCCCGTCTGTTCAATCTGGATTTCAAATCCTCCAGGGATGGGGGAAGGATATAGACAAAGACGCCACCCGGATAATTCTTTTTCAGGACCTTTGCTCCTTCGGGTTCGACATCGAGGAGCAGGTCGCTGCCGGCGGCAAGAAGATTCTGCATGATTTCCTTTGCCGTTCCGTAATAGTGCCCGTAATTTTCAGCCCATTCAGCAAACGCCCCTTTTTGGATCTGCTCCCGAAAGGCCCCTTCAGAGATAAAAAAATAATCCACACCATTCTTTTCACCGGGTCGGGGCGGCCTGGTCGTCGAGGAAACGGAAAACCGGATATCCGGGCACAGCTTGAGGAATTCACGGCAAATGGATGTCTTTCCCGTTCCCGACGGCGCCGAAACCACCATGAACAGGGCGGCCCCTACCGAATCCGGTTGCTGTTTTCCAGATTTATTCAAGATTCTGAACCTGTTCCCTGAGTTTTGCCAGTTCACTTTTCATTTCAATAACTTGTTTGGATATATCCGCGTCACTGCTTTTCGAACCGATCGTATTGACCTCCCTGTTCATCTCCTGGATCAGGAAGTCGACTTTTCTGCCAATCGCTTCTTCACGGTCAAGCATTTCCAGAAACTGCCCGAAGTGGCTCCGGAGGCGGACAATCTCCTCTGTAATATCACTTTTTTCAGCTAAAATAGCAACTTCTTGACTTAACCGGCTCTCGTCAACCACCAGCCCGCTGGTCAGTTCCCGGACACGATCCGTCAGGCGTTTCTGGTATTCCAAAACGACCTGGGGCGCCTTCGCCTCTATCCTGCTTAGGAGTTGCGCCATCAGGTCGAGACGGGCCGACAGATCCCGTGAGAGGATTTCCCCTTCCCGTCGCCTCATCTCCATCATACCGGCAAGTGCTTCCTCCAGAACCGCTGTCAATCCCTGCCAGAGCGCCGAGTCATCCTGCGGCAACTCCGCCATCTGAAATACATCTTTCTGACCCGCGATCATCTCCAGCCTGATGTCATCCTGGAGGTTCAGGGACTGTTTCAATTGCATCAGCAGGTTAAAATAATTCTGGGCCAGCGGCAGATTTAATGCCAGATATTGGCCATTTTCAGCGCTGCTCTGGACATCCCTGCGGATGCTCACATCGATTTTGCCGCGGAGCAGCGGCTCGCCGATCTTTTTTTTAATCTCCATCTCGAGCGCGGACAGAGAGGAGGGAAGCCTCAGCGAAATTTCCAGAAAGCGGTGGTTAAGGGACTTTATTTCCACGGTGTATTTTTGACCGTCCAGGATGGCCTCGGCACGGCCGTAACCTGTCATACTGCGAACCATTTCATTATCCTTTCATACGGCCTTCAATGCCTCAAGATATTTGCCGCGAATTTTATGCAACAGGGTCGTCACTTCCTGCCCCGCATAATCCGGATAAGTCCAGGGGAGGGCCCGGAACGCCCCTTCCGTGAAAACCAGGGTCAGATCGGCGTAAATGCCGTCCCGAAGATAGGGGCGATGCGTATATCCCTTCCCTGTAGCCAGAATCAAATGGGCTGCTGAAATATAGCCCGGATCGATATTGATCTTTCTTCGTCCTTCCCCGGAAAACTGATCCTCAACCCGGTTGGTCATCAGCTTGACATCGGGAAGGGACTCGGGCGGGATGAGTTTTTCAAAACTGATCATACGCCGGACCAAGGCTTTTCCCATTTCCTTTTCATAATAACTCGTATAGCCGAAGGGCATCTGCGCGCTGATAAAATCAGGCGTGCCGAAATGCCCCGCCAGGATTTGCACCACATCACGGAAGATACCCCCTTCTGCAGAGATGACGCTCATCACAAGCTTGACCGCCTCTGCCCGTGTTGGTCTGCTCATAGCACTTTTTTAAGTTCCGCCTGTGAAACCGTTGACGTACCGACCTTGCCGACTACAATCCCTGCGGCATGGTTGGCCAGAAAAGCGGCTTCCTTGAAGGTTGCCCCGGACGCCATACAGAGTGCAAATACCCCGATGGCCGTATCTCCCGCACCGGTGACATCGAAAACTTCTCGTGCTTCAGTCGGCAATAAAGTGTGGTTGATGCGGTCATTTTTTTCAAAGAGGGCCATCCCCTCTTCACCGCGCGTGATCAGGAGAGCCTGGTAACGATAACGACTGAGCAGGGTTGTTCCCACCTCAACCAGATTCTCGCGGTTGACGCGATCCACGCCGACCGCCCGGCCGGCCTCGTGATGATTGGGCGTAATGATATCACACCCCTCGTATAGTGAAAAATCCGTTTTCTTCGGATCGACGCAGACGATGATTTCTCGGTCCCGCACCAGATCCCGGATACCATCGAGCAAGGCCTTCGTGATCACCCCCTTGCCGTAATCGGAAATGACGATTGCGCCAAGCTCATCACGTAAGGCACGAATATAGGCGATCATCCGCTCGATACTGTCTCCACCCACAGGTTGGCGGCTTTCCCGGTCAAACCGCACCACCTGCTGGCTGTGAGCCACAATCCTTGTTTTCAACGTGGTCGGACGATTGGCTTCCACAACGACCCCCCGGGTGTCAATCTGCCGTTTGCGAAATTCACTGATCAGCTTTTTCCCCATCCTGTCGCCGCCAACGACACCGGATACGTAAACCCTGCCGCCCATGGCATAAATGTTATGTAAAACGTTGGCCGAACCGCCCAACAGCAAATGATCTGCATCAACCTCCACCACGGGCACGGGCGCCTCCGGTGAAATCCGCGAAACCTTCCCCCAGATAAAATGGTCGACCATCAGATCGCCCACAACCAGGACCTTTGCCTGAGAAAATCGGTCAATAATTTCAAGGGCCCTCTTGTGATTCAGGATCTTCGTCATGCCTTCCACCCACCTGCGCGTCATAGATGAAGTCAGTCACTTGAGAGGTTCATGAACAGTCTCAAGTTTGAATTAAGTATCTTATTCCTATAAACATTTTTTGTCAATGCTTTTCTATATAACGAAATGAGTACCTGTGGAAGAGATGGCCGGCATCAGTCTATAATCCTTATTGACTTCAATCACGGCATGGGTTAGAGAACCAGTGTTATTTCGATCGTCTAAAATCACTTCATTATTCTTGGATTAGATTATTATGCTCCGTTCCATTATCATCTTGCTGCTCGGTATTGCGATCACTGGCTATATCTCGGCATGCTGCATTATCTTCGGCCTGATCTCACCCGGTGAAAACAAAATACACCATATCGCAAGGATCTGGGCAAAAATTCTGTTGTTGCTGTCGAACACCCGTGTGGAGGTGGTCGGAGCAGAAAATGTACTGATCGGAAAACCGCAAATCTTCA
>CAYXQK010000097.1:0-4064 GCA_964467445.1 uncultured Syntrophaceae bacterium | reverse complement strand
CAAACACTGCCTTGAAGGTTTTACTCAAGCACCGGGAAGATGATAAGAAGGAATTGGAAGATAGACTTATAGCCAATGTGAGGAATCTCGTACTTCCATACATTCAAAAGCTGAAGACAAGCAGACTGGAGCCGTTTCAGCAGATGAATGTCGACTTCATCGACTCAAATCTTGATGAAATTGTCTCACCCTTCCTGAACAACCTACGGGTCTTTAATTTTACCCCCCGTCAAATCGAGGTTATTGCCCTGATAAGAAAGGGTAAAACCACAAAAGAGATTGCCCAGTTTCTTGCAGTGGGTGAAGACACTATAGATATGCAAAGATTATTGATACGTAAGAAACTTGGAATAAACAACAAAAAGACAAACCTCCGGTCCTACCTTCAATCCCTGACATAATACTAGATTTCTTATAGTATTATTAGCGTATCTTTTTAGTATTTACATACTGAATATTCCAGATATAATTAATTGCAAAAGGTTAATGAATATGCAGCCGCTCATAAGATATGAGAAGATTGTCCTGAAGTTACAGAGTCAACTAGTGGCGAGAATAGTCAACGATCCCAGGATATTAATGCAGAAATGATGAATGCCTTGGATGCCTTTCTCGATAAAGATACCCCCATTTCCCAAGAGAAGGGCGTCCTTGTCTTCATCGGCGGCAGATTTTTAAAGCCTCAGTTGTAGGTTACCTGGAGACTATGCCATTAGAATGTTTTTTGAGAGGTAAATGCAGGTTGATCTAGACTGTGTACTTTAGCTCCTCTGTAAATGGTTTCAAGCATAGCTCAGCAAACTGTCCAATAAGGATGTGGTAACGGCTATGTCACTCCGACTCATTAAGGCCTTAATCCTTGGTTTTTTTACCGGTGTTGCCGGGCTTGTAGTGAGCATCGTTCCTTTCGGTCTCCATCTTGACGAAGATGTAGCTTTGAGCGTTCTCTTTAAGCTAAGGGGTGAGAAACAAGCGTCAAATGATGTCGTTATTGTCAGCATAGACAAAGAATCTGCCGAACACCTCAACCTGCCTGACAACCCTGACAAATGGCCCCGCTCACTCCATGCACGTTTAACAGAAAACTTGGCCAATGAAGGGGCAAAGGTCATTGCCTTTGATGTGCACTTCATCGAAACCCGTTCTACAGAGGATGACAACCGATTTGCTGAGGCTATTAGCAAGGCAGGCATCGTTGTCCTCTGCGAGCCTCTCAAGACAAGGGAAGTAAAAATTTCTGGTAGTGAAGGTTTGCGTGATGATGGTCTTAACATTGTCAGGATAGTGAAGCCTATTGAGGCCCTTGCCAAGCCCGCTGTGGCGACAGCCCCCTTTCCTTTGCCGAGAATACCGTTCAAGGTAAGTCAGTACTGGACCTTCCAGAAAGGCGCAGGTGACATCCCGACATTGCCGGTTGTTGTTTTCCAACTGTTTTACCGGGATGGGTACGGAGAATTTGTGCAGTTGTTAGGAAAAGTGGATCCGAATTATACCAGAAAACTACCAGAAAACTTTGAAACAGCAATCAAAACAGGGAATATTAAAGGTTTGATGAGAAATATCCGGGAAGTTTTTGAAAACGACCCTTTGATTGCAGAGAAAATGCTTGCGGAGGTTGAGAATTCGAAAACTCTGGCAAATGACGCAATAAGGCGTCACATGATCCGGACCCTGATAATGATGTATCAAGGCAGTACAAACCGATACATAAACTTTTATGGCCCTCCACGGACAATCACCACCATACCGTATTACCAGGCATTGAAACTGAGTGGGGGAAAAATTGGTGAGAGACAAATAGACCTTAAGGACAAAGCAGTGTTTGTGGGGTTTTCGGAAGGTTTGCTGGCAGAAAGAAAGGACAGCTTTTACACGGTCTTTTCACAGGCGAATGGCCTTTTTATCAGTGGAGTGGAGATTGCTGCAACTGCTTTCTCAAACCTCATGGAAGATGGATCGTTGAAGCCCCTGAGGCTGCATCTATTTATCCCCGTAGTCCTTCTCTGGGGAGTTGCGCTGGGCGTTATCTGCCGAATGTCTTCTATCATCACATCTGCTCTGTGTGTAATCGGCTTGAGCATTCTCTACTTGATGTTTGCGGTGTATGAATTCAAGTTCAACGAACGTTGGTATCCAATTGTAGCCCCTCTGTTTCAAGCCCCTATAGCGTTTTTTGGGGCTGTCGTATGGAACTACAGAGACACAAGTAAAGAACGGGTGAATATCAAGAAAGCGTTCGAGCACTACATTCCCAAGGATGTAGTAGACCAGCTCACAAAGAACGTTGCCAACTTAAGTATGGAAAGCAAGGTCGTATACGGGATTTGCCTCTTTACCGACGCAGAACACTACACAACCATGTCTGAGATCATGGACCCTGCGGTGCTGGGAAAATTCATGAACCAATATTACGAAACGATGTTCAAACCTGTGAAACAGCATGACGGGTGTGTTTCAGCTGTTGTAGGGGATTCCATGCTGGCTTTGTGGGTGGGCGCAACCTCTGAAAATATCCTGAAAAACAAAGCCTGCAAGGCAGCACTCGATATCAATAGAGAGTTAGAAGGCTTTTACCAGTCCTCAGGTGAAACGACGCTCAAAACACGAATCGGGGTGCATTGCGGTCAAATTCTCCTGGGCAACATCGGTGCCCTCGATCACTATGAGTACACCCCCATGGGAGACATCGTTAATACGGCATCGAGGATTGAGGGTCTCAACAAACAATTAGGCACTTCATTACTCGTCTCTGACGAGGTTATCGGCCAATTGGATGGCTTTGTTTCGCGGGAACTGGGAAACTTCAGGCTTGTGGGGAAGGTTAAGCCCATTACTGTTTATGAATTGGTTGGAACAGCCTCAGGATCGACCGACAGGTTAAGAACGGCGTGTGAGATATTTGCCCAAGCCCTCGATGCTTACAAGAGACAATCCTGGGATGAGGCAACGGATAAATTTGCACAATATATTGAGGACTTCGGAGACGATGGGCCATCGCGTTTTTATCTGAGACAATGCGCAAAGTGCAAGGAGAACCCATCAGGGGAGCCGTGGGATGCTGTGGTGTGTGTGGAAGAGAAATAATTAAGGAAGATAGGGGGGGCAAAAGATGAAAAGTAAGGCTCCATACTTTTTTACTCTTTTAATGATTATCAACATCACCATTGTATTAGTTATCCTCTTTTCCAGATCATCAGTCGCTGCGACATGCGAGCAGTGGGTTGCAAAGGCGGTCTCGGTGCAGGGGAGTGTGGAGGTGAAAAGGGTGGGGGAGACGCAGTGGCAGCCGGTAAGGCTGAACGACACCTACTGTGCTGGCGACACTATCCGTGTTGACGATAAGAGTCGGGCAGACCTTGCCCTGGTAAACCAGCCGGTGCTCCGCCTTGACCAGGGCTCCACGGTAACCCTGAAAGGAATGAAAGAGGAACGCTCATCGGTGATTGAGCTTTTCAAGGGTGCGGCCCACTTCTTTAGCAGAACACCAAAAGCCCTGGAAGTTCAAACAGCGTTCGTAAATGCCGGAGTGGAGGGCACAGAGTTCTTTGTGAGGGTTGATGAAGACAAAACCACTCTGTCGATATTTTCCGGGAAGGTGTTGGCTTCCAATGACGCAGGTAAGCTCACATTAACGAGCGGGCAGTCGGCTGTGGCAGAGAGAGGTAAGGCACCCGAAATGCGAGTGTTGGTGAAGCCACGGGATGCTGTGCAGTGGACCCTCTACTACCCCCCAACGTTCATCCCGCGACTTTCTGACTATCGCGATCTCCCTGAAAAAGCACAGGCAATGATGGCAAAATCGATCGACGCGTACGGAAAAGGCGATTCAAAGGCAGCCCTCGACAGTATCGCTGGCGTGCCTGAAGAGACCCGCGATGTCCGTTTGTTCGTGTACCGTGCCTCCCTCCTCCTAGGGGTTGGCAGGGCCAACGAAGCTGGCGCAGACCTTGAGCAGGCACTCAGTATTTCACCAAATAACAGCGATGCCCTGGCGCTGCGCTCCATCATTCAGGTGACACACAACCAGAAAACCGAGGCGCTCGTCATGGCAAAAAAGGCTGTAG
>CAYXQK010000096.1:0-12163 GCA_964467445.1 uncultured Syntrophaceae bacterium | reverse complement strand
AGGGGCTTTGTCGTATCCGAAGGGGCCGGTTGCCTTATCCTCGCGAGCCGAACCTTCGCAGAGACCAGGGGGATTCCCTTTCACATCGAGATGGCGGGCTGGAGCATGACGGCCGATGCCCATCATTTTGTGGCGCCGAATCTGGAGACGGTCCGGCGATGCATTTCGGAAAGTATCGGTCATGCGGGGCTGACGCCGGGGGATATTGATGCGGTCAATGCCCATGGAACGTCAACACGCGTCGGGGACAAGGTTGAAGCCGACGCCCTGCGGGATGTTTTTGGAGAGGCCATCCCGCCGGTTTCGGCCAATAAATCCCAGATCGGTCATGCCATGGGAGCCTCCAGCGCCATCGAAACGATCTTTGCCCTGGAAGGGATGATTCGGGAGAAGGTGCTTCCCACGATTAACTATTTGCCCGACCCGGCGATTGAGATGGATTGTGTGCCCGAAGGCGCCCGGACGCTCCGGCAGGAACATGTATTAAAAAACGCCTTTGGGTTCGGAGGCTGCAATTCCTGTATTGTTTTTCGGCGAATCAGATAGAACAGGCCGGCGAGATGCAAACTGCCGTTTGAAGTGAGACCGCTGAAAAATCGCTTCGCCGCTCGCGAACCATTTTTCAGCGATTATGCGCCGCTCTCGAAGTATGTTACGGCTGATGCCAAATACACCCTGTAGATTGAAAGAACCATGAAGGCTCCTCAGAACAGACGTGTTTTTGTGATTGGATATGGCGCGGCGACGCCCCTGGGCCGGACCTTCGGGGAAACCTGGGACAGGGCGGTCCGGTCAGAGGCCGGGTTCCGGAGGGTGACCCGCTGCCAGGTGGATTCGCCCTGTAACGTGGTGGGCGAGATCCCGGACTGGGATCCCCGGACGCTCGATTTTACCAATGCCCGGGAAATTTATAACTGGAATGCCGGCTTTGTCATGCTCACCATGGCGGTTATCAAGGAAGCCCTTGAAAATTCAGGGCTTCAGCTCGACAAGGAAACGGGACCGCGAACGGCCTGCCTGATCGGCTCCGCGCTGAACGGGACCGATGCTTTCCGGGTTGCGATGGAAAATCTTCGGGATAAAGGTCCTCTGAAGGTCAGTCCCTATCTGCTGCCGAATCTGTGCGCCAACCTGCCCTCCGGCAAGGCGGGCATGCTCCTGCGGTTCACGGGGCCGATTTTTTCGCCCCAGGGGGCCTGCGCCTCCGGGAACCATGCCGTGGGGATCGGCGCCCGCATGATCCGCGATGGGGATTGCGACTTTGCCTTTGCCGGCGGTGTGGATACCTGCATCATTCCCGAGCTGATCCATGGATTTGCCAATATGAATGCCACGTTAAAGGTCCATCCCGGCGACCGCGCCTACGATGATCCGTCCCAGGCCTCCCGGCCCTTCAGTATCGACCGGAAGGGCTTTATCCTTTCCGAAGGCGCGGGGGTTCTGGTGCTTGCCGCGGAAGAAATGATCGTTGCCCATGGCCTGACGCCGAAAGCCGAAGTCCTGGGTGTCGGCTGGACCTCCGATGCCCACCATATTACAGCTCCCAACCGGGAGACCATCATGCGGGCCATTTCCGAGGCCATCGACGATGCTGGGCTTTCCAGGAACGATATCCAGTATGTCAACACTCACGGCACGTCCACTCCACGGGGGGATGCGGCGGAAATCGCCTGCCTGCGGGCGGTCTTCGGAAAAGCGCTGGGGAAAATTCCTGTTTCCTCCAACAAGTCGCAGATCGGCCATACCATCGGCGCGGCGGCGGCGATTGAAGACGCCCTGACCATCGAAGGCATGCGGCGGGGGATCATTCTGCCGACGATCAATCACATTCCTGATCCCCAGTTTGACGGGGTGGATGTGGTTCCCAATGTGGCGCGGCGCCAGCATCATGAATTTGCGCTGACCAATGCCTTTGGCTTTGGCGGCACCAATTGCTGTATCATTTTCAGGGGGGTTTAAGCGTGCAGCCAAAACCGTTTCGGCCCGAATTATTCAGGCCGGATGATCGCTATGTCAAAGACAAGGCCACGGGTCTGGCCTGGCACCGTTGCCATAACCGGATCCTCTATGCCGATACGGATCGCTCTTCCGTTGTTTATCATGCCAATTATTTGCGTTATTTTGAGTTCGGCCGGGCGTCGCTGATGCGCGATGCGGCCTATACCTATCGGGAAATCGAGGAAAGCGGATATGTCTATCCCATTATTGACCTGGGGATTACCTTTTTTAAATCGCTGTACTACGACGATCCCATCTGGGTTCATACCCGGCCGGCGGAACTGGAACGGGTCCGCCTGCGCTTCGATTATGTGATTACCCATGCCGAAACCGGCCAGTTGATCTGCCGGGGCTTTACGAAGCATTGCGCTCTGAACACAGCGGGGATGCCTGTCGCCGTCGATTCCAAAACGGCTCATCTGTGGAAGACCTTTCCACCATGAGCCCGCGGATCCGCCTGCCCCTGAGGATCAGGATTCTTCCTTATCTCAAAGACCACCGGTTCGAGGAACGTTCCGTTTTGCCGGCTGTGGAATCCCTTCGCCTGCTGGCTGCTTCCGTCCAGTCGCAGTGGCCGGATCGGGACGTTCGTACGATGACAGACGCCTCATTCCCGCGGTTTCTTTTTATCGGTGAGGGGGATGACTTCATTGCGGCGGAAAACGATATACAGATCGATAAGCAGGGGAATCTGATCGCCAGCCTCGTGACGCTTATCCATTCACCGAGTGGTCGCGTGACCCGGGCGAAAGAGCATGTCAGGGTCTGTTTTCCGCAAAGCCATCCGGATGTTGAACCCCTGCCCTTTTCCGCGGCGTCGCGGCTGAATGGCGCCGGTTCGACTGGGGACACGACCTTGTCATGTCCCCGGCAGTTGTATCAGGAGCTGGTGCCCCTGGGGCCGGCCTTTCAAAACGTCAGCGGCGACCTCCACCTGACGGAGCAAGGCGCCACGGCTCATGTCCGGGCGGCGATCCACCCCCGGCAGCCGGGACCCCTGGGTTCTCCCTTTCCCCTGGACGCCGCCCTCCATTGCGCCTGCGCCTGGGGACAGCGTTTTGCCGGAATCGTCGCCTTTCCGGTAGGCTTTGCAAAGCGTTTCATTTTCCGGCCGATCGTTGCCGGGGAAACCTGCTTTGCCCGCATCATTCCTGTCAGAGCGGAGCGGGAGCTCCTGATATTTGATATTTGGATCTACAATTTTGACGGCGCCCCTTATGAAGCGCTTCTGGGCGTCGTCATGCGGGATGTAAGCAGCGGCCGGCTGAAACCGCCCGCCTGGATACGGGCGTAACAGTTAAAGGTCTCAAAGGAAGATTTCTCATGCGCATTGTTTTGGTCCATCCCGCCGGATCGAACTGGATTGCCGGGAAAAAGGATATGACCACGGTGGCCAACCGGATGGTTCCGCTGGGTCTGCTTTCCCTGTCTGCTTATCTGAAGCGGGCGGGCCATCATGTCTTCCTTCATGATTGCCTGGGCCCGCGGGCGGTGACGGGCCTGGAGGCGAATGCAAGGGCGATTCTGGTCCACGAGCCGGAGCTGGTGGGTTTTTCGACAACGACATCGAGTTTTCTGGATGGGGATGCGCTTGCCGGGCGCATCAAACAGTCGGATCCCCGCGTGAAAATTGTTTTTGGCGGGGTGCATGTCTCAGCGCTGGGCGCCGAGCTTATAACCGGCTTCAAGGATATTGATTTTCTCTGCCAGGGAGAAGGCGAGGGGACGCTGTCCGATCTGGCCGCCGGCCTGGATCCGCGATCCATGGACGGCCTCGTCTGGCGGGACGGCGATCAGGTCGTCACCAATCCCCCCCGAACGCCGCTGCCGGATCTGGATGACCTTCCTTTTCCGGACTACGAAGGACTGGCAGGATTTCCCCGGGGGTACCATCTTCCCCTGTTCAGCTATATTCATTCACCCGGCGCCACGATGGTCACGAGCCGGGGATGCCCGTATCAGTGCTCCTACTGCGACCGGTCGGTCTTCAAGCGGAGCTACCGCTACAACTCCGCCGAATACATCTACGAGCACATGCAACACCTGCGCGGGCGTTTCGGCGTGCGGCACATCAATATCTACGACGATCTGTTTACGGCCCATCGGCCCCGCATTGAACGTCTCTGTGAGTTGCTGACGGCCAGACCGCTTGGTCTGCAATTCAACTGCGCGGTCCGGGTAGGGCATACGGATGCTGATCTGTTGAAGAGCCTCAAACAGGCTGGATGCCTGATGGTCTCCCTGGGCATTGAATCCGCTGATCCCGACCTGCTGCTGCGCCACAAATCAGGGGTGGACCTGAATGCGGTGAGAGATACGGTGGCCCGGATTCAGGCGGCCGGTCTTCGCGCCAAGGGCCTTTTCATGATGGGGCTTCCCGGCGAGACGGAAGCGACGATCCGCACGACGAGTGATTTTATCATCTCCCTGGCGCTGGACGACATGAACATGGCGAAATTCACCCCCTTTCCCGGGGCGCCCCTCTGGGCGACCATCCGGGAAGAAGGTCCTTTGATCAATGACTGGCGGCTCATGAATTGTCTGAATTTTGTCTTTGTTCCGAAGGGCATTTCTTCACGGGAGCGACTCGACGAGCTGTACAACCGCCACGTCAAACGTTTTTATACGGACCCGCAGTGGCGCCGGAAGGTCGCACGCCGTCTTTGGGAACATCGCTGGAGCCTGTGGCGGCTGCTTCGGGACTGGCCGTCGTTTCTGGCCGCCCGCCGGCAGTTTGAGCCGGAGCAGGGGGCATGATCATGCACGCGGGCGCCGTAATGGTGCTTGACTTGCCCACCCTCTGAGGGTAATAAGCAGCAACGCCTGTCCTCAGAAGGTATTTTACCGCAATTCAATAAAAACATCAATGTAATAAGGAAGTTATGACAAGAACAGAGATCGAGTCAGAAATTATTCGGATTTTCAGGGAAGGTTTCGAAATCGATCAACCGGAACCGGATGATAATCTGAGAGACAAATATCAGTTTGACAGCATCGATGCCATTGAGCTGCTGGTCGCGATTGAGAAATTTCTGGGGTCGGAGCTGACCCAGGCGGAAAAAAAGCAGGCCATGGATATCCGTTCGCTGCGACAGGTTTTTGATTACATGGAGACGTTGGCCAGAAAGAGACGCCTCTTTTCGGAGGATTGAAATGAACAGGCGGGTGGTTATCACCGCGGCTTCCGCGATTACGCCGATCGGTCACAACCGTCAGGATATCGTGGACAGCCTGGCGCAGGGGAAATCCGGCATCAAGCCCCTGCGGGACGATGAATTGCTGACCCGCTATATCCATTCCCGGGTCTTTGGAACGGTTGACTATCCCGTTCCCTATGATTTCAAGCGTCTTTACCGTAAAACCATGGGCCCGGTCGCCTTTTACGCCTGCCAGGTGGCGAAGGAAGTCCTGGAAATGGCCGGTCTGGACAACGATTTTGTCGTTTCGGGGCGGCTGGGGGTGGCCTTCGGTTCCACCCATGGGAGCCCGACCGTCCAGCGGAGCATCTACAAGACTTTCTTCGGCGGCGACCGTTCCGAATATACGGCCATCGGCGCCGTGGATTATCTGAAATCCATGGTTCACACCACGGCGGTCAACATCACCAAAATGTTCGGCATCACGGGACGGGTGATTGCATCGTCCACCGCCTGTACGACCAGCAGTCAGTCCATCGGCTACGGCTATGAGGCCGTCAAATTCGGCCTGCAGGACGCCATGCTCTGCGGCGGCGCCGATGAATACGACACGACCACGGTTGCGGTTTTTGACAATCTGCTGGCCTGTTCCACGAGTTTCAACGACACCCCTCATCTGACGCCCCGCCCCTTCGACAGGGACCGGGACGGACTGGTGGTCGGGGAAGGCGCCGGGGCGGTCCTGCTGGAGGAGTATGAATTTGCCAGAAAACGGGGCGCCCAGATTCTGGCCGAAGTCATTGGGTTTTCCTGCAACAATAACGGCGGCGACCTGATTCTGCCCAATCTGAACGGGATCAGCCAGACCATCCGTCTGGGGCTGGCAGATGCAGCCATTCCTGCGGACGCCGTGGATCTGATCAGCGCCCATGCCACGGCCACCAAAATGGGGGATGTGATCGAGGCCCAGGCCATTCACGGGGTTTACGGCGATCGTCCCCATGTGACCGCCCTGAAGAGCTATATGGGGCACACGATGGCGTCCTGCGGGGTCATCGAAACGATTCTGCTGATCTACATGATGGCGGAAGGCTGGATCGCACCAACCCTGAACCTCGATGACGTGGATGAGCGGTGCGCCATGATCCGGCATGTGCGGAAGCCCGTTGAGGAAAAGGTCCGGATTGCAGCAGTCCAGAATTTTGCCTTCGGCGGTGTGAACACCAACCTGCTCATCAAGAAGTTCGAGTAGCGCGATCATGACGGTTCTGCTCCGATATATCAAGCCGGTTTGGGATGCGTTCGTGACGTTTCTTCTCTGGCTATACTATATTCCGGGATGGTTGTTGCTGTGTCCCCCGCTTTACCTGCTGTCCTATTTTTTTTCCCCAAACCGGGAGTTCGCCTTCCAGCGGCTCAATCATCTCTTCCACCGGAGCTTTTTCCTGCTATTGCGCATCGTGACGCCCGGCCTCACGTGGCAGGTTCAGAAAGAGATCAGCGAGGTCCGTTCTTCCGTGGTTGTCGGCAATCATTTATCCTACCTCGATCCCATTCTTCTGGTCTCGCTATTTGCCCGGCAGAAGACGGTGGTAAGAAGCGATTTTTTCTCCTATCCGGTGTTCGGGTGGCTGCTGAAGACCTCCGGTTATCTGCCCTCCACGGCAGACGGTGAATTTTCACCCATGATGATCGAGCGTGTGGAGGCCATGGCGGATTATCTTGCCGCAGGAGGCAATCTGTTCGTGTTTCCGGAGGCACACCGCAGCCGGGATGGTCGGATCGGTCCCTTCAGCAAGGGCGTCTTCACGATTGCCAGGCGCTGCCGGGCGCCGATCGTGGTGCTGTCCATCCGGAATACGGACCGGCTGTTTCCACCGGATCGTTATTTGCTCAACACCTGTATTCCCAACACCGTTGACGTCTCGATCATTGCGAGACTCATGCCGGATTATGAGAGCGATGCCTTTTCGTTATCCGGACTCATGGCGGAGGTCCGCACGTTGATGGAGAGCCGTCAGGAGCGGCGTCCATGAAGGATTGTTAAATAGAGATTGAAGATGATTGCTTTCGCAGTGTTATTTATTCTGGTTTATATCGCCGGATCAATCAATTTTGCCATCCTGGTGCTCAAGGTGATCGGCGAGGCGGATCCGCGGACACAGTTCAGCGGAAACGCGGGGACGACGAACGTCTATCGGCAGGCAGGTTTGGTCTGGGCGGCCGTCGTTTTGCTGCTGGATCTGGGAAGGGCGCTGGTGGCTGCTGCAATGGCGGTGAATGTCCTGCCTGTGATGGCGGTTCCGTGGATCGGATTCAGCCTGGTGATGGGGAACCGTTTCCCCTGCTTTCATCAGTTCCGGGGAGGGAAGGGCGTTGCCGGCTTTCTGGGATTCACCATCCTGCTCTCGCCCGTTGCGGCTGCTGTCTCCGCCCTAATCTGGGTCGCCGTCCACCGGATCGTCCGCATTCCCTTTATCGCCTCTTTTTTCATGATTTCAGCGCTTGCCATCGGCACGATGATCGCGTATAGTTTTGAGGCTGTGGCGGCCACAGGAACCATTGCCACGGCTTTGTTGATCGTCTTTAATCACCGGCAAAATATGGCAGAGCTGCTGGCCGGGCGAGGGAAAAGCCATGAAGGTTCATGAGATTCCGCAGGATAACATTAAAACGCTGGGGGGCTACAAGAAACTGCTCTACGCCCTGGACGAGAACGGGCGGTATACCGGAGCGCCGACCACGGGCTGGGAGGTTGAGGAAATCGTCCTGCTCGATGTGCTGGAGGATTATGACCGGAAGGCCGCAGAAGGCAGACAGAGAGTTCTCCAAAATCAAAGTTCCCCCATCGAGTACTTCATGTATATGCGCCGCATGGACCTGATCACGCTCGCGCAAGCTATGGGGCTTTACCGCTGGCAGGTCAAGCGCCATTTGAACCCGGAAATCTTCCGCAAACTCGATTCGGCGCGCCTGCAGCAATATGCCGATCTCTTTCGAGTCCCGCTTGCCGCGCTAACCCACTTTGAGGAGGAGATCTGATTGAACGTCCGGCCTGAATTTAAACACCAACATTATGCGCACTGTGAAAGCGGCGTCGTGACATCGCTGCTTTCGCATCAGGGACTGAGCCTGTCGGAGCCCATGGTCTTCGGCCTGGCGGGCGGACTGGCCTTTGCCTATCTGCCCTTCATCAAAATCAACGGGATGCCGCTGTTGTCCTACCGCATGTATCCCCGGTCCATCATCGGGGGGGTGCAGCGCCGGCTGGGCGTTAAATTCGAGTCGAAAACCTATCGCGACGAAGACGAGGCGATGGCGGACCTGGAGCGGTTCATCGCCGCCGGCCGGCCGGTGGGCCTGCAAACCTCCGCCTACTGGTTACCCTACTTTCCGCCCGAGATGCGCTTTCAGTTTAACATGCACAACCTGGTCGTCTTCGGGAAGGAAAACGGCGAATTCCTGGTCAGTGACCCCGTCGCCGACCATGTGGTCCGGATCCTGCCGGAAGACCTGAAAAAAGCCCGCTTTGCCAAGGGCACGCTGGCGCCAAATGGGTATCTGTACTATCCCACCGTCGTCCCGCAATCCGTCGACCTGGGAAAAACGATCCCGGCGGCGATCCGGAAGACCGTAAATATGATGCTGCATGCGCCGTTGATCTTCGGGTTGAAGGGGATTCTCTTTATGGCGAACCGCATTGAGAAATTGCGGGGGCGAAAGGATGATCGGTATATCAAGCTGTATCTGGGACATGTCGTCCGCATGCAGGAGGAGATCGGGACCGGCGGCGGCGGATTCCGTTTCATGTACGCCGCCTTCCTGCAGCAGGCGGCCGATGTCCTGAAACAGGAAACGCTTCGGAACGCATCCCTGAAAATGACGGAAGCCGGCGACCGGTGGCGGCAGTTCGCCCTGGCCTGCGCCAAGGCGATCAGGAACAGGGAAGGGGAGGCCAACCTTGCCCAGATCGCCGGCCTACTGCGCGCTTGCGCCAGCGCCGAAAGAGAGGTCTATTTATTGCTGAAAAAGACGAGCCTTTGAGCCGTTCATGATTCAGGTTAAGCGCGCCTTATGCCCCTGAAAAAGATAAAGGACACCGGATCAGTTGGCGCCGAATATCACAAAACAGCCACTCGTGTTCACAAGTTCAAGCCTCGCTCATGGCGGTCCATCCAATCCTATCTTTTCCGTGGCTTCTTTGTGGGAGAAGTCATAGAAATGCCAGTACTGAACAAGCAATGAAACAGCCCTCGAAATGAGGCGGGGATCGATCCGCCATGTTTCTTTCAGGATATTCCAAAACATCCTTCTCACCGCCGCAGGAACCCGTAAAGTAAAATGATGAAAAATCTTTATCATCATCACCATCCGGAAGAGATTTTTTTTCCTCGTAGAATAGATATCGGGAAAGTATTTGACGTTCTTGAGCCAACCGGTCAGGCGGCGTTCGAAATGTTCGGGCTCATATAATCTTTTAAACAGTTGCTTTTGGCCGAAATACAGTTCTCGGGGGGTCATTTGTTTTGGGATGATGTTCGTTGTGAGATGCCAGAACCCCCGAAAATCTTCAACGAGGCGGCCTTCGCTTTTCATTCGTTCATATAACGGGGTGTGATTGGGGGCATTCAGGACGCTGATCGATGCAAAGGGGCTTGCGGTTTTATCGAGAAATTCTTCTATTTCCTTGAAAACAGCGCGCGTATCATGGTCGAATCCTGCGATCATCCCAAGAAACGGGGTAATCCCATAACGTGAAATTCGCGGAATCACCTCGAAAGGATCGTACTGGATCATTTGTCCTTTATTCACTTCTTCAAGACAGTCCTTATTGATGGTTTCAAGACCGAGAAAGATCACCGTGAAGCGCGCGTCCGCCAGGAGCTTGACGATTTCTTCATCGGCGCCGATCATCACGGTTGCCTGGGTACTGAAAGACACCGGCATATCAAGGGTTCTGTTCCATTTAATGATTTTCTGCAAAAGTTCAATGGTGAATTTTCGATTCACAACAAAATTGTCATCGGAGAAAAAGATGGTTTGCGTCCCGAAGGCATGAGCGTTCTTGACTTCAAGCATAATCTGGTCGATAGTTTTGCTTCTGTATTTTCTTCCCGTGATACGAACCACGTCACAGAAGTCACAGTTGTTGGGGCATCCACGGCTGGTCTGTAATGAAAAGTAGTGGTAATCTTCAGCTTTTATATGTGAGAGATCCGGTGCGGGTGAGTCTTTGATATCGACAAACGTTTCTTGCTGATAGACCGTTTTTGCACGTCCCTGCGCCCAGTCCCTTAAAAACTGCGGCCAGGTGTACTCCGCCTCGCCGATGAAGAGATAATCGCATATGTTTTTTGCGTTATCCGGATTAATGGTTGCGTAGATACCCCCAACGGCAACAGGTCTGCCGCGTTCTCGAAATCGGGCGCTGATTAAACACATCCGTTCAAGCTGAAGCGTATAGCCTGTAATTCCTACAAGATCACAATCGATGTCCCAATTAATCGGCGCGATATTCTCGTCGCAAAAAATATATTCCACGTCTAAATCTCTGGGTGTCAAGGCAATCAAGGTTGAGATGGCGGTGTTTTGCATCAGTGTCTTATGCTTACCCACAATGTCCAGGGCTCCCCGCATGGCCCAGAAATTTTCCGGCGTCTTCGGATTAATGAGGTATATTTTCATCATTCTCCTGTAATATTCATCTGGCTGACGTACAGATCAGCGGCGCGAGGAATGAGCGTTCGGTGGGTTGATGCGCTATGTGTCGATTATCTCCAAGCCTGAGAACTTTACCATCGGATCGAAATCCCTATCGTTATGCAACAATGTTAGCTGATGGTGGATGCAGAAAGTTCCAATAATGACGTCTATGGTCTTCCTCACGGTCACGCCTTTCCTCCTCAGAAACCTGTAGTTCATCGCGCTCTCTATGGCCAATGCCTGTCCTGCCATCGACATAAATGGGATACCCAAGAGAATGTCCCTGGCTATCTTGAAGTCTTTATCATTCTGAAATCCCTGAAGAACTTCGGTTAGGATAAGATCACTTATGATGATGGGTGTATTTCCAAGCGAAGAATCCAGCCAGTCCGTCTGAGCTGTTTTATTGCCGTTGAAGTAGTCGATCCAGACGGACGAATCAACGAGAATCATTTGTCTGACCTCATCTCGTCGAGATTGCCGGACCATTTCAGTTTTCCGCGAAAACGCTTGATTTCTTTCTGGCGTTTCACTTGCACCAACAGCTTCAATCCCTCTTCTATGGCATCTTTTTTTGTTCTGAGGCCGGATACCCTGAGGGCCGATTCCATCAGATCGTCATCTACGACTACATTCGTCCTCATTTCTCACCTCCTTATGTGTATATATCGACTATATCATACACATTAATTGGACTATTTGGAAGGTTTTTTTTGGGGCACATAACTTAAAAATCACCGGCGCGAGATACGAGCGTCCGGTGGATACCTTTATTATGCCATGTCTTTCACAATATCTCTTGTTAAAACTACTTTGGCATAGGGAAATGATAATGCAGCCATGAAGGATGCATGAACCTCTGATGCTTTTATAATTTTGTTATTAAAGAACAAGTCCATTGTCGCGCATGCATCCTCGGCAACAACACAATTGAAGCCCAAGTCGAAAGCTGCACGGGTAGTGGCGTCGATGCACATGTGGCTCATCGCGCCACAGATTACGAGATCGTCAATGTGCGCATTCTTCAGGATTTTCAATAGAGATGTATCGCGAAAACTGTTCGGATAATTTTTAACGACAACGGCTTCATCCTCATGGGGAGTTACCCTGTCACTAATTTTTGCTCCATTTGTTCCAGGTAAGAAGAAAAAAGCGTTTGGAGTGATAGAGATATGCTGTATATGGATGATAGGTAATTTTTTCCTTCTGAATTCAGTCAAGAGAATCCGGGCATTTTCTGCAGCATCTTCAATCCCGGCAAGTTGCATTTTGCCGCCGGGGAAATAATCATTCTGCAAATCAACCATTAGAAGACATTTGTTCAT
>CAYXQK010000095.1:0-6889 GCA_964467445.1 uncultured Syntrophaceae bacterium | reverse complement strand
ATGGTATTGGAAATATCGGGCATAGCGGTTTCACTGGGGGAGGGCGAGGGCGTCCTTCCGGGAAAAGCCGCTGCAATCCTCGGCGTGCCGCCTGAGAACATCAAATCCTTACGCGTTATCCGGAGGTCCATCGACGCCCGGCGCCGCCGTCCGCCCAGTTTTATTTTTGTTGTCGAGGTTTCACCGCCAGATGAGACCTCGTGGACGGAAAAACCGTTCAAAGGCGTGACGATCAGGCGAATACAGGAAAGCAGGGGACCGTCTTTTTCAAGGGTTCAGTTGAAATCCGGGGTAAGACCGGTTGTGATCGGCTGCGGCCCGGCAGGTCTTTTTGCAGCGTTGACGCTGGCTGAAAGCGGCATGCCGCCGCTTCTGCTGGAACGGGGGAAAAGCGTGGCCCAGCGCGTGCCTGACGTGGACCGCTTCTGGGAGGAAGGCCGGCTGAATCCCGAAAGTCACGTCCATTTCGGCGAGGGCGGCGCGGGCACCTTTTCCGATGGAAAGCTCACGTCCCGCGTAAAAAATCCCTTGACCGCCGGGGTCAAAAACATTCTGGTGGAACTGGGCGCCCCTGCCGACATCCTGACGAACGCCCGGCCGCATATCGGGACAGACAGACTGCGCGCAGTGGTCGTCCGTCTGAGAGAAAAACTCGTCGAGCTTGGCGCTGAAATCAGATTCGGCGCCAGGGTATCCGATTTTCTGATGGACCGGAACCGCATCGTTGGTGTCGTGATCAATGGGCATGAGGAAATCCGTACGGATCGCCTGATCCTTGCGATCGGGCAGAGCGCCGATGACACCTATCAGAAGCTGCATGAAAGGGGCGTCCGGCTGGAACCCAAGCCCTTCGCGATGGGCCTGCGCGTGGAACATCCGCAGGAGTTGATCAATGAAATCCAGTACGGCAAATGGCATCGACATCCCGAATTGCCGCCGGCGGATTATTTTCTGACGGCAAGGATCGAGGACATGAACCGCTCAGTTTACAGCTTCTGCATGTGTCCCGGCGGCCAGGTCATCGGGTGCAGCGCGTCGGCCGGAGGGGTGGTGACGAACGGGATGAGCGCCTCCCGGCGGGACGGCCCGTATGCCAACAGTGCGGTGGTCGTCAATGTTCGCGTGGATGATTTCGGCGACGCTCCGCTGGCAGGGCTGATCTTTCGCAGGCAGTGGGAAGAGCGAGCCTTTGTCTGCGGGGGCGGGAATTATCATGCCCCGGCCCAGCGGCTGGTGGATTTTCTTAATGACACCAACAGCGGCGTGGTCGGACCGACCAGTTTTCGCCCCGATGTCCGGGCGGTTTCATTGCGGGAGACCCTGCCCGGTTTTGTTGCGGAAGCGCTTAAAAAGGGGTTCCGGCTCTTCGAACGGAAAATGCCGGGTTTCGCTTCCGCCGAGGCGCACCTGATCGGCGTTGAAACCCGGACGTCCTCGCCGGTGAGGATTTCAAGGGGGCCAGACGGCCAGAGCGTGAATGTGGCGGGACTCTACCCCTGCGGGGAAGGGTCGGGCTACGCCGGCGGCATCATCAGTTCAGCCCTCGACGGCATCCGGGCCGCCCGGCAGATTGACTGACATGAGCAAAGGAAGATAATATGTTCCATCTGAGAAAATTGACCTATGTCGTCTTGTTTATTTTAATGATGCCGGCTTTACAGGTGTCCATGCCGTCCGTTTCAGCGGCCGCGGACCAAAAACCAGCCTTGAAAAGGCCGATTGATCTGAACGGCTGCCACCTGACGCTTCTTAAAAACAGGGAGTACTTCCATGCCCTGTCTGAAAGAATCCGGGATGCCCGCACACAGATTGTCATGGCCTTCTTTCTCTTAAAAACAAACGGATATCCGAAGAGTTATCCGGAAATCATTCTGCAGGAACTGGGCAATGCCGCCCGGCGAGGCGTCCGTGTGGTCCTCGTGCTGGAGCAGGATGCAAAGCCGGACTCAACGATCAACCGGGATAACCGGAGCTCGTCCGAACAACTGAAAAAAGCCGGTGTGGAGATTTATTTTGATTCTCCGAAAAGGACCACGCATACCAAGCTTGCCGTCATCGACGGGCGGTACACCTTCGTCGGCAGTCATAACCTGACGCAGTCGGCGCTCAAACATAACAATGAACTGTCCGTGCTGATCGATTCGCCGGCCGTTGCGGAAAAAACACTGAGTTATATCAAGGACCTTTATTGAGGGCAACATATGCGATTTCTATTGACCAACGATGACGGCATTTACGCGAAGGGGTTGAGCGCCCTGTATCAGGAACTGTCAAAGGACGCCGATTGTCTGATTGTCGCCCCTGAAATTGAGCAGAGCGCCGTGGGCCACGCCATTACCATTTTCCGTCCCCTCATGGTCCGCCCGGCCAGAAAGAACGGCCATTTCCTGGGCTACGCCGTGGCCGGAACGCCGGCGGACTGCGTTAAAATCGGAATCCGGGAATTGTCGGACAAACCCGTGGACCTTGTGGTTTCCGGGATCAACCGGGGCGCCAATGTGGGAATCAACGTGATTTATTCGGGCACGGTTTCGGCGGCAACGGAAGGGGCCATCATGGGCGTGCCGTCCATGGCTGTTTCCCTTGATTCCTTCGACGGCAATGCGGATTTTACCGTTGCGGCAAAATTTGCCAGAAAAATGGCGGCCTTTCTGTTGAAAGATCATCCCATGAAAAATATTCCCATGAACATCAACGTTCCGGCGCTTCCTGAAAAGGAGATCAAGGGAGTGGTTGTTACCAGGCAGGGAAGGGCGCGATTGATCGAGAGTTATGAAAGGCGCGTGGATCCGCGCGAGAATATCTATTACTGGCTGACCGGAGAGACGCAGCTTTCCGATCACGAAGACCCGCATTCCGATGCCTGTGCCTTGCGACAGGGCATGGTCACCATTACGCCGGTTTATTATGACCTTACCCGGCATGATGTTCTGGCGGAACTCGGCGCTCTCATCAAAGGGGAGGGCATTTAACGCGTCAGCAGAACAGGTATCCTGCTTTTGCGGATCACGTCGGACGTCGTGCTGCCCACGAACAGTTGCCGCAGCCGGTTGTGGCCGTAGGCGCCCATGACCAGCAGTTCGACGGAACCTTCCTGAATGAATTTAAGAATCTCCCTGCTTTCCTTTCCCCGGATGACGATCGTTTCACAATCGATCTGGAAGGGTTCCAGGGTGGCCTCGATTTTTTCATGGAGCCGGTCGGCGACGGCCTGCTCATTGGTGATGCAGATAATCGTGAGGGGCCAGGCGGCTTTCCCGGAAAGGTTTACGGCGAGCTTCAGGGCGTTATGGGCCGGAGGCGAACCGTCATAGGCCAGGGCCATGCTTTCGATATCCTGATATTTCGCAGGCGTCACGAGGACGGGCTTTCCCGAATTTCTGACGACCAGTTCGGCCGTGGACCCCAGGATCCCGCCCTTGGCAAGATGAAAATTTTCACCTCGCTGGGCCAGTAGAATCCAATCCGTTTTTTTACCCTCTTCGGTAATGGTTTCATCAATGATGCCGACGGCCTTGATGGTTTCCGGATGCAGGCCGGCGGCTTCGCAGCGCTGGCGGAAGGCATGCAGGACGGTTTCGGCCCGTCCATCCAGGCCTGCTTCGATCACGGGGAGAAATTCCTGATAAGGCGGCAGGCCAATGGAACCGGAAATATCGCTGAAGACCGGTCCCCGCATCAGCCCGATATCGACGACATGCAGCCCGATGAGTTGCGCCTCAAGTTTCTTCGCGATATGGATGCCGTAATCGATGGCCGTTTTGCCGTATTCAGAACCGTCCGTGGGGATTAGGATTGTCTTGACCATAAAGCCTCCTTCTGGACGCGACAGTCCAGAGACCTTTGAAAAATGGCTTCGCCGCGACTCAAAAATCTTTTCCGCTAAGAGGACGACCAGACGTATTCATGATTCATGACAAGTCGCTAACGTAATCTCTGGAAAAGCGGAAAACATTTGATTCGCCGCCTGCGAACCATTTTTCAGCGGTTATGCAAAACTCTCGTCCTGTCAATCCGTCTTTTTTTCAAAATTTCCCAGGCTCGTCAGCAGATCGTCAATTTTTTTTTCCTTATCCTCCGCATTGTCGTCCGTTTCACAGGAAGATTCGATATTCTCCTGATCTTTCACGCGGACGGGCTCGCCGGACTCATCGTAACACAGGAATTTACCTTTTACTTTTCCGTTATCATAGTTTGCCGTTTCTTTGATCCGGCCGTTCCGGTAGTAGGCGACATATTCCCCGTTGCGCCGGTCGTTGCGGAAGGCCCCCTTTTCCTTGATCTGGCCGTTTTTAAAAAAGGACAGGTACTCGCCGTCCAGCTTGCCGTCCCGGTAGAATTCCTTATCCCTGGTCTGCCCGTCCCGGTAAAAGAATATATACTCGCCATCCAGCTTGCCGTCCTTGTAAAATTCCTGTTCTCTTGGCTGACCATCCTCATAATGGTTTGTATATTCGCCAACAAAATTATCGTTTTTATAGGTCCCCTTTTCCCGGATTTGACCATCCTTGTAATAGGATTCAGCCGCTCCTTCGCGGAGGCCGTTGACAAAATACAGCCGTGTCATGATCTGACCATTGCCGAAGTATGACGTATATTCACCATGGAGCTTTCCGTCAATGGAATGCTTTTTCTCCCTGATTTGCCCCTTTTCATAGTACGAAAACTCTTCTTTTGCTTTTGGAACTGGCATGAAGGGCTCCCCTTTTTTTTGCGTCCGGCTTGATTTTTTCACTGATTCTGTCGTATTTGTATTGCTCTCGCGAAGACACGGCTGTAATCTAAGCGAAAAAGCAATCTCTTGTCAAGCGAACTTAGGGCGACGGATGAATAAGAAGACTGTTTCATATCCCGCGGCGCCGGAAACGCTGAAGCGCCGCAGATTCAATATCCATGACGGCCGCTGCCGTCTTCCCGTTGAAATCATCGAACCGTCGGTGCGTCCGGCAGACGCGCCCGGGACGACACTGATTTTTCTTCATGAAGGACTGGGCAGTATCTCACAGTGGCGCGATTTTCCGCTTGCGGTCAGCCTGGCCACCCGTCTGCCTGCCGTCATTTATGAACGCCGGGGCTATGGAAACGCCGATCCGCTGGACGCGCCGCGCTCAGCCCGGTATCTCCATGAGGAAGCCCTGCAGAGTCTGCCGGAAGTCTTGCGGCAGTTGCAGATTGACGACGCCATCCTGATCGGTCACAGCGACGGCGGTTCGATTGCTCTCATCTTTGCGGCCGTCCGGCCGGAAAAAGTCCGCGGCATCATCACAGAAGCGGCTCACGTCTTCGTGGAGGATGTCACGCTGGCGGGGATTCGCGAGGCTGTCAGGATCTACACCTCCACCGACCTACCGGACCGCCTGTCCAGGCATCATGGAAACAATACCGAGACGGCCTTCCGGGGCTGGTCGGACACCTGGCTTTCCCCCGCTTTTCGGGACTGGAACATCGAGGAATATCTGCCCGGCGTTTGTTGCCCCACTCTGGCGATCCAGGGGCGGGACGACGAATACGGGACGTTTGCGCAGATTGAAGCCATCGTGAGCGGGGTTTCCGGTCCGGCCGAACCATTGATTGTCGCGGATTGCGGCCATGTCCCGCATCTTCAGGCCCGGGAAAGGGTCCTGGCGGAGATGACCCGGTTTATTTTTTCTGTAACAAAACTGGGATGATGTCGTCACGGTAAGAATTAGTAATTCTATGCCTTTGATTATTTTAGATATTTTTCATTTTTCCTTGACACTTGATCTTTGCTTTCCTATACTAACTCTATGATTACAGAACTGGATACCAGTCGTATCGCCATTATCGGTCCCGGTCGGCTCGGGACGTCTTTTGCCTATAAATTCGGGCGCGATCATAAACGGGTGACCATTTATTACCACGACGCAGCCGTCTGCCAGGCGATCAACAAAGAGCACCTCAATCCGCGGCACCTGACCCAGGACTTGGCGAGGAAGTTGGGCGGAATGGAGCATGTTCCGCTGTTGCCTCCCAATGTAACGGCAACGAACAACCTGGAACGCGTGGTGGAAGACAACGATTTGATTCTGCTTTGCATTACCATGCCGCGCCTTCCGGAATTTCTGAACTATCTGAAGCCGCTGCTGGAGAAAAAGGCGGGGGAAACTTGTCTGATTTCGCCGATCAAGGGACTCACTGCCGATGAAATCACGAAAGAACTGATCACACCGTCCCAGTTGATCAACAGCTACTTGTACAACATCAGGCACAAGTATCATATCGCGTGCGTCGGTGGTCCTTTCTTTGACGTCGATATTGCCACGGGAAATCCGATCTGCGTTACCGTTGCCGGGAAGAAAAAGATATCCGCCCTGTTCAGGGAGGAACTGATCCGCTATAACCGCCGGGAACTCAGCGTCTATTATAATGTTGACATTGTCGGCGTGGAGGCCTGCGGCTCCCTTAAGAATATCGTCGCCAATATCAAGGGACTCACGGATTCGTTGATGCTGGGGGATTCCATTCCGGGGACGATCTTTGCAAGATCCGGTGTAGAAATCCGCTCCCTTTCGAGATTGCTTGGCGGCAGTTTTCAGGCCTTTCACTCCCAGGCGGGGGTCGGCGACATGTATGTGACCGTCTCGTCGGAAGCCAGCAAGAATTACCGGTATGGTAAACTATATTATGAGCTGCTCACAAGCAATCCCATTGAAACCAATCTCAAGGTGCTGGAACGGATCGACGGGACTCCGGAAGGGCCCAATACCATCCGCAATGTCCACAAGTATTTGGAAAAAAAGAACATGTACAGCCCCTTGTTTAACTGCGCCTACAAGATTTTCAATGAGGGAAACACCCGGGATGACATCCGGGAGATGATTATTCAGGCCTGCCAGTTTGACCGGCGGACCAAGGAATTCATTGGCCC
>CAYXQK010000094.1:0-2825 GCA_964467445.1 uncultured Syntrophaceae bacterium | reverse complement strand
TCATCATCTTCAGCGGTCTATGGCGATGAACCGACACTCCCGAAGCGTGAGGATATGCTTTCGTATCCTCTCTCACCGTATGCGGTCTCCAAACTGGCCGGTGAGTATTATTGCAAGGTATTTTCAGAACTATTCGGCGTTAAGACCGTATCTTTGCGCTACTTCAATGTGTTTGGCCCTCGCCAGGATCCACAATCAGAATATGCCGCGGTGATTCCGAAATTTATCACAAGGCTTTTAAACAACCAATCCCCGGTGATTTTTGGAGACGGGAAACAGACCCGCGACTTTGTATACGTCAAGGATGTCGTACAGGCAAACCTTCTTGCAATGCAGAGCTCTGCAACCGGCACGTTCAATATCGGGAGCGGGGAACGTATCGATCTCACAACTCTGGCAGGTACTCTTTCAGGTATTATGCATGTTCATCTTCCACCGGTGTATGAAAAGCCAAGAGCCGGAGATATCCGCGACTCTGGTTCAGATATCACCGCTGCAAAAAAGGGCTTTGGATACAAGACCTGTTATTCACTCGATAAGGGACTTGCAGAGACAATCCGGTGGTTCCGTAACCGGAAATAGAGAATAAACCCGTAGTGTGCAGTAAGGAGATTATTCCGTTTCAGCCTGATGATTCATTCAGAACAAAATTCCGGATGGTAAAGGTGAAGCGTTTCACATTATAAATACCATTAACTACAATGTTTTTTAGAGATCTCAGGCCTCAATCGAGGGTGTGTTGATCAGGAACAAAGGAAAACCCGTTGCATTATGAAGATCATTTCTATTGTTGGTGCCCGGCCGCAGTTTATTAAATGTGCACCGGTCTCTCATGAGCTGCGAAAAGAGCATGAGGAGATTCTTGTCCACACCGGGCAGCATTATGACCTGGAGATGTCGGATATTTTTTTTGAAGACCTCCAGATACCCAAACCGGACTACCATCTTGATGTCGGCTCAGGCTCGCACGGAAAACAAACAGGTGCTATTCTCGAACGGGTAGAGGAGGTGTTGCTAAAAGAATTGCCGGATCTTGTCATTGTTTACGGTGACACCAATTCAACCCTTGCTGGTGCCATAGCTGCTGCCAAGCTTCATATTCCGGTTGCTCATGTCGAGGCGGGACTCCGGAGTTTTGATCGCACTATGCCGGAAGAGATCAACCGGGTAGTAACTGATCATGTATCGAACCTTCTTTTGTGCCCTACGCAGACTGCAGTCGTTAACCTGAAAAAAGAAGGAATAACACAGGGTGTTCACATGGTGGGAGATGTCATGGTGGATGCTCTCAGGCATAATGCCAACATTGCCGAGAAAAAGTCTCATATTATTAAACAGCTTGGACTCAGGAAGGGTAATTATTATGTGGCAACGGTCCACCGTCCGGGCAACACCGATGAACAAAAGAACCTTACTGCAATTATTGATGCATTCAGAGAATCAGGAAAAACGGTTGTCTTTCCCGTTCATCCCCGCACAAAAAAATATCTTCGGGCCTATGGGTTGTGGGATTCCTTACCGGGCAATATCCTGTGTATCGACCCCCTTGGTTATATCGACATGCTTCACCTGATGAAACATTCAAAGAAAATTCTTACTGACTCCGGTGGAATCCAGAAAGAAGCCTATGTAATGGGGATACCGTGCGTCACCCTGCGCGAGAATACTGAGTGGATCGAAACGCTGACTGGTGGATGGAACGTGCTGGTTGGTGCAGACAAAAAAATGATCCTTGCAGCGGTGTTGGCAGATGTCCGGACGAGTGCGGATAATACGGTTTTCGGGAACGGGGATGCGGCTGAGAGGATTGCCAGAGTGATTAGATCTTCTGATTAACACAGTATATCAGGGTAAAACATGAAGATAATTGAAAAGAAGAAATATTGTGGTGAATGCTTTCATAGGAAGAAAAATAAAATGTTTGTTACCTATAACCACGTTTTCACGTGAAACAGGAAATCCCCATGGAGATGCATGAAATATTACAAAAAGATCCGGAAATTTGGGATCTTTTTTGCAGAAAGGAAGAATACACTGCATCTTTACGAGATAAATACAACAGATTTCCCTATTATGCAAGCCAATACAGGACAATTTTCGAACCCAGAGCATCAGAATTCCTGATTGATAACGGATATCACGTTGAATACCCCGATGATAAGCCATTTGCAGTGTGTCTCACGCATGATATTGATGGTGTATACGAATCTTTTGCTGTAAAAAGTTCTGATGCAATAAAAAATTTAATTCATGGAAACGTTTCTGCATCGTATCATTCAGTTAAACAACTTCGCTCAAAGAAAATCCCGTATGTAAATTTTAAGGAAATAATGAAATTAGAGGAGCAATATAATGCACAATCTTCTTTTTATTTTCTTGCACTTGACAAAAATGATCCGGACTATCAGGATTCATACGATATTGAAGATCTTGAGAGTGAGATATGCACAATTAAAGATTGGGGCTGGGAGGTCGGACTTCATATTGGTCGTCGGGGATCCTGGGATCTTGGTGAACTCAGGAATGAGAAAAAGAGACTGGAAAAAGTACTTAATAATTCAGTTATTGGGAGTCGAAACCACTTTCTGACCTTTGTCGTGCCAGATAGCTGGGAGATATTAAGCAAAGCAGGTCTTGGGTATGACTGTTCATTTGGATATGCTGATTGCGCAGGATTCAGGAACGGAATGTGTCATCCGTTCAAACCTTTTAACCTGAATACGGGGAAAACCATTGAAATTATTGAGATACCTCTGATTATAATGGATGCTTCATTATCCGATACCTACATGAGACTGGATTCTGACAGGGCATGGGAGAAAACA
>CAYXQK010000093.1:0-6482 GCA_964467445.1 uncultured Syntrophaceae bacterium | reverse complement strand
GATGGGCACCACACTGACACGATAAAAAAGATCTTCCCGGAATGTTCCTTCAGCGACCATCCGGACAAGATCCTGATTGCTGGAAAAAATAAACCGCACATCGACGGGAATATTCTCCGTCCCGCCCAATCTGCGGATATAGCCGTCTTCAAGCATTCTTAGAAACTTGGCCTGCAGGTGAATGTTCATATCCCCGATTTCATCCAGAAGCAGCGTGCCCCCGCTGGCATACTCCAGGAGTCCTATTTTTCTTTTTTTCGCGTCGGTGAAGGCACCGGCTTCATACCCGAAGAGCTCACTTTCGAGCAGGGTTCCCGGAATCGCGGCACAGTTTACATCAACAAAGTGTTTTGCGCAGCGGTCGCTCTGCCGATGAATCGCCCGTGCAATGAGCTCCTTGCCCGTTCCGCTCTCGCCCTGAACCAGAACGTTCGTGTTGTGGTTGGCAACGTTTTCGATCATCCGGAAGATATCCGTCATTTTATCGGATTGACCCAGGATGTCGTGGAATCCCAAGAGCATGTCCTCCCGCATCTTGAGATTTTCCACTTCTGTTTTGAGGCTCTTCGCTTCGAGGGAAAGCAGGGAGTGCATGATCGCATTGTCATAGGCCGTTGCGGCATTTTTTACAAGAACATCAAGAATATTGATTTGATCGGAGAGATAAGCCCCCGTCTTTTTCGCCAGATACAGGGCGCCCTTGAACTTGTCTTTGATCTGCAGGGGAATGGCGATCTCCGATGGAAAATCCGGAAACAACGGCAACAGGACAGAGGAATCCGACGAGGCGTTTCTGATGACATGGGTATTTTCATCAATGGCCCGGGCAATAATGCTCCGGCGGATGCGCTGATCACCCTCGGATTTGTCGCCGATCACGACCTTTTCTCCGTCATAAATAAAACAACGGTTCCTGGTCATGTCCAGAAAATAGACAAACACCCCGTCCGCGGCAGAGATTTCCATGGCGCTTCGCGAGAGGAGCTTCAGGATGCGATTGTCGAGTTCATAGCTCGAGTTCATTTCGGAAACGGCATGCTGAAGAATCAGCAGCATGCGGATTTTCTCGGCATTGGCCTCCAATAGTCTGGCGTTATGAATCATAATGCTGATCTGCCCGGCAAAGGCCTGAAAAAGGCTGATCTGCTCCGGATAGAATTTGGTTTCATTCTGCCACCAGGCGCCCAGGATTCCGATGACATCCTCTCCTGCTTTAAGCGGTGCAACGAAGATGGACCCCTGATTGTAGATATTCGTCAGCATGCGGTCGGTATCCGTGATGCGCGGATCTGTAGCCGCGTCCTCGATCGTGATCGGCGCACCGGATTTTACGACCTTGACGGCCAGGCCGTCATGCAGAATCAGGTCCAAAGGTACCGCAAAGGCCTTCTGGGCTTCTTCGGGCGTGTAATTTTTTACAACCTTTGCGACCAGATACCGCTTGCTTTCATCGATGAGGCGGATGATGCCCCGGTGAAATCCGATCGTTTCGATCACTTCATCGAGAATTTTTTTCAAGAAGTCATCGACGCTCCCCTGCCTGCTCATGAAGACACTGATCCGGAAAATGCTTTCCAGCAGCTTATCCTTGTCAAGGAGCGGGACAGACGAGGCAAGCTCGACAGGTTTGAAGTTCTTATTCTCGACGGTCATCAAGGCATCCTCTTTTCGCCTATGGCCATTTACAGATCACAATCATCGCGGTCGTCAATTCATAAATGAACCTATCACTCTTTAAGGATAATGCTCAGCGCGGTGGTCAGCTTGATCGTATCTTCATCGGCTTTTCTCAATCTGGCGCTGACGATTCTGGCCAGATTCAAGAGGATCCGATATCCAAGTTGAGGATCCTCCTCAGACAATTGCAGAAATTCATCCTTTCTGATTTCATAAAAAATACAGTCCGTGACGGTCCGGATTGTGGCTGTGCGTTTGGTTTCCTCCAACAGAGCGATCTCGCCGAAGACGGCATGTTGAGACGCATCCAGCCTGGTAAAGATCTTGTTTTTTCCCGTGGTGATGTCCTCCCCTTCTCCCATCCCGTCCATGGTCAGGCATTTGGCCACCTCTACCGTCCCCTTCCGGATGATATAGAGCTTGTCGCCAAAATCCCCTTCTTTCATGACAATGTCATCCGCCGCAAACTTCACCTCGCGGGCAATCATAAGGACTTTACCAACTTCCGTCGGTGTCAGGTTCCTGAAAAGGTCTGTTTCCTGCAACAGGGATATGCTTTGTTCCATGGACCGTCTCCCGGATATCTTATTGAGCCTTCTTATGGCTGGTTCTTGACAGGATCACGGCAAAATCATCCGCGGCCGTGATGTGATCATCGGCCGGATTGATGACAAATCGCGCTTCGTCCCTATCGTAAAAGAATTCCTTTTTCGATTCCCGGATTTTTTCGCGGATGAATGTATCAATGATGGAGTTATTGTCCGTCAGCAGGTCTTCCAGTTTCATCGTCTTTTTCTCTTTTATAAGGCCGATCAGAATTGCATGATTTTTTCCCCGGAAAAAGACGGCCAGATCCTTAAACGTTCTGCCCACGTACTCAAGGGGAATATCGACCCGTCTGAATTCATTGCTGTCGCTCAAAGAGAGAATATTCGACAGCAGTTTCGGCAAACCGGGTGACTTGACCGCACTGGCCAGCAGGGACCCTACGTGTTCACCCCGGACGATAATTTCATCCACATTCGCCCTTTTCAGGTGGGGTCGGTTTTCTGCATCGAGGATTTCGGCAATGGTCTTGACCTGGGGCGCCGTGGATTTGATCGTCAAGGCCGCCAGCGTCGTCTTCTCGTCAATTCGTTCCATGGCTTGACCGCCGGAAAGATCAGCCATGATGATGGCAAACCTGGCCTTCTTGATATTGGCGCGCAGGAGCACATCTTCATGGATATAATTTCCCCTCAGGAATTTCAGATTGTATTTATGATATTTGAGTTTAAGGGCGTCAATCTCATCCACGGACAGTTCATTAATGAAGATGATCGGTGTGTCCTCCATGGATCCGTATTGGGTCAGCCCGAGCAGAACGTTTTCTGTGTAGCGATTCCAGCCGCAGATCACCACATGATCTTTATCCTTGATTTTTTCCAACCCCCTCCCCTCCTTGATCCGTTGTTCCACAAAAATCGATGCAATGGTTGCCGTAAATAGCGACATTAAGCCGACGCCGGAAAAGATGAGCATCATGCCGACAATTCGCCCGCCCAGCGACACGGGATATTTATCGCCGTAGCCGACCGTCCCCATCGTCACCACCGACCACCAGACACCGTCCCAGACGGACTGGATATTTGAGTCTGCTGCGGTATCTTCGAAGTAATAAACGCCGGCCGAGCTCAAAAAGATTAATGCCAGGGTGATCGCGGCCAATTGCGTGGATCGCTTCCGATAAAATCCACTCATTCTTTTTATGACACGCATCAAAGCCATACGTTCAAATCTTGTCAAACCGGAAAAATTGCATGGAAAAGACAGCCCGGCCCTGGGTCGTGGAGCGCAGATCGGTGGAGTATCCAAATAATGCCTTCAGCGGGACCCTGCCCCTGATTTCACTGATGTTTCCTTTTGGGCTGACGGCTTGTATTTCTCCCCGCCTGGCATGGATATCGCCGATCACATCGCCCATGAATTCGCTGGGAGTCATGATATCCACGTTCATGATCGGTTCCAGCAGCATCGGATCAGCTTGGGCGCAGCCGTCTTTAAAGGCGGAACTGGCGGCAACTTTATAACCAAGAGCCGACGCCTCCCCTTCCCGGAAGCCCCCCCCCACAAGGCTGATACGCACATCGACAACAGGGTGACCCTCCAGACAACCGCTGAGTGCTGCTTCTCGAATCCCCTCTTCAATCGCGCCGTAATATTCTTCAGGAATGACTGTCCCGTCGACCCGGCGGATAAATTCCAGACCGCTGCCCCGGTTCAGAGGCTCCAGTGCCAGGCGAACATGGCCGAAGTGTTTCCTTTCTCCCAGCTCCTTCTCAAAGCGCCCTTCAATTTCAGCTTTTTTCTGAATGGTTTCGCGATAGACGACGCGGGGTTGACCGACATTGACCCGCGTATTGAATTCGCGGATCAGCCGGTCAATAATTATCTCGAGATGAAGTTCCCCCATCCCTGATATCACGGTCTGTGCCGTTTCATCATCATATTTGACAAGGAGGGTTGGGTCCTCTTCCATAAATTTCAACAGGGCCAGAGACATTCTTTCCTGATCCGCCGGGGTCTTGGCTTCGATGGCCTGGCTGATCACCGGCTCGTAAATATCAATCGGTTCCAACAGGATGGGATGGCCTTCATCACAAATCGTATCGCCGGTCGTGGTGTCCTTCAGACCCATCACCGCAATCAGTTCGCCGGCGACGGCCTTTTCGATCCGCTCCCGTTTGTTGGCGTGCATTTTCAGAAGCCGTGCAACTTTCTCATTTTTCTGCTTGCTCGCGTTGTATATCTCCTGTCCCGCCTGTATTTCTCCGGCATAGATCCGCAGATAGGTGAGCTTGCGACCCTCGTCCTGCATGACTTTGAAAGCCAGCGCCGTCAGGGGCTCCTTCTGGCTGCTGAGGCGTTGTTCTTCCCTGTTCGTGACGGGATTGACTCCCTTGATCGGAGGGACATCCTCCGGAGAGGGAAGGTAGGCGACAACGGCGTCCATGATCGGCTGGATCCCTTTGTTTCTCAGGGCCGAACCGCACATGACGGGAACGACTTTCAAAGACAGCGTTGCTTTTCGGATGGCGTTCACGATCTCTTCGGCAGAGATGTCCCGCCCTTCCAGGTATTGATCAGCAAATTTATCATCGATCTCCGCCAGCGCTTCGATCATCTGCTCCCGGGAACGCTCGACCTCGGGGAGCAGATCGACGGGGATATCGGAATAAATGAAAGACAACCCGAGCGTTGCATTATCCCAGGTTACCAGCTGCCGCCGGATCAGATCCACGACGCCTTTGAAGGTTTCTTCCTGCCCCCACGGAATCTGGATCGGAAGAGGCTTGGAGTTGAATCGTTTTTCCATCATGCGGATGGTTGCAAAATAATCGGCGCCGACCCTGTCCATCTTGTTGATAAAGGCAATCTTGGGTACGCCATATCTGTCTGCCTGGTGCCAAACCGTTTCCGACTGCGGTTCCACGCCTCCCACGGCGCAGAAGACGACAACGGCGCCATCCAAAACCCTCAGAGAGCGTTCGACCTCAATGGTGAAATCGACGTGACCGGGCGTATCGATAATATGGATCTCGTGATTTTTCCACGAACATGTCGTCACAGCCGAAGTAATGGTGATACCGCGTTCCTGTTCCTGCGGCATCCAGTCCATGACGGCTTCGCCGTTATGAACCTCGCCCATCTTGTAGGAGCGACCCGTATAAAAAAGGATCCGTTCGCTCACCGTGGTTTTCCCGGCATCGATGTGCGCAATGATCCCGATATTTCTTGTTCTTGAAAGTTTGGATTTTGAAGCCATTTGCTGCCCTGCCTTCACTCATCGCTCTGTGGAAACCGGTGCAATAAGTTCTTTGTTGAAAGAAAAAGGATTCCGGACATCAACATGACCTTTGAGCGATTCCTGTTCCTTTCCTTCAATGAGAATCTTGACTTTTTTAATCTCCGGAATATTCGTAATGAGCGTATTGGTCAGAGAGTAAATGGTCGCCATTTCACTGGCGCTGCCACCCGGATGATTTGCAACAAGGTTTTGACCGAAGTTGATCCGGGCGGTCTGATCGGATTCGATTTTGACGCTGATAATATCCGTCTTGGGGGGGAAGGTGTTTACCAGGCCTGTCTTGGATCCATCGACCAGGGCCTTAATCAGTTCCGTCGCTTGCCCCTCCCGGGTTTTATCTTTAGGAACATAACGCTTCTCCGGAAACAGAAAGCGTTCATTTGTATCTGAAAAATAGAGGGTGACCTCCTGCCTTTCTCTGCTTTTTTCCTTGCCTCCCTTGCCGGTAACAGGTGGATAGACAGAATCAAAAAGGGTTAAAAAGAAAAAAACGAGAAAACCCAGAACACAGGAGATGATCAGCGCTAAGATGAGAATCCTGGCGCCTTTTTTCTTTTTTTTGTTTTTTATGTCAACTGATCGCGTCTGCTTTTTTGATCCCAATGTCAACTCCCGTTCGTTCTATTTCTTCTGCATCAGATCGTTTAGCCTTTTTTGTGCCTTGAGACCGAATTCGAATTCGGGCGCTGCTTTGGCCAAGGCCTGGAATTGCGCTAGTGTGTTTTCAGGCAACTCGTGAGCAAAAAAGAAGTCAGCAGAATGGTGATCGATGTCCTGATGGCTCGTCCGGACAAGTTTCTATTTCTGACCATTGCCATTGATCCACCATTCTCCCTTGTCCTTGAACCACCATTCTGAAGAATCCGTTTGAATAATGCACTCAGCCATTTTTTTTGCGTTTTCGGAACCAAGCCGTTTTCGTGCATACTCGATCCACTCCTTGCTGTATTTATTTCCC
>CAYXQK010000092.1:0-2943 GCA_964467445.1 uncultured Syntrophaceae bacterium | reverse complement strand
GGGCAACCTGCCGGGCTTCAGCTGCCAGCGGTTTTGAGATATACAATCTCCCCAGGGAAGCGGTGTTTTTTATCAATACCACCCGCGCTTTACCGGGCTGCGCTACCCAGCAGGTCAGGAGAGCAAGCTGAATGGCAGTTTTATCGGTGGGCATGGTGATGGGGATTTTTGCCCGCTCGATAAAGGTTGAGCTGATGATATTTAACCAGGTCTTGGCAAAATCAATTTTGTCATACAACTGCCGGGTGATAATATCAGCCAAACCAAGACCGGTTGCATTTCCATAGGAGCCCGGGGAGAGGTCCAGTACCGCAATTCTCGCTATGCGCGGGCGCGCGGGCTCCGGCTCCCCGCTGATCATTCTTCTGCCGATTACCGTGGTATCCATTCCGGTGCCGCTGATGTTCTTCCCCATCTCAGCAACAATGAGAACATCCACCCTGTTGAATGGAATCATTGGCATCAGAGCTTTTGCCTGCTGAAGCAGACGCTCTTCTGCAGCCTCTATCTGCTCCGGCTCCAGGGCTTCAATGACGGCAATACTGCCCCGGGCGTTTTCAAGTATCCCGATGCCAAGCAGAACAGGTACCGTGTCCATAATAATGCGTGCTGCCTGGGGAATGCCCTGTTTAAGACCCCGCGTGCCCAGCTGGTGGATCTGGCGGGCTCCCCGGTCTTTACCAAGCCCGACTGCGAGCATTTTCAGAATACCGCTCTCGGTTGCTGATTGAAAGCTGGTGTGAGACTTGATACGGTTGACAACAATGAGCCCGTCAGCCTTGAGCGCTTCTTCATCAAAGAATACCGGCATCCCGTCCGGGGTTCTGCCGATTTCAACCACAGTGGTTGCACAGACAACCGGCGCGCCGATCCGCTCCGGCGTGATGTTATAACCATTCAGTATTTCCCGCTGGCCTTCCTCGGTAGCACCCCCATGACTGCCCATGGCAGAGATTATAAACGGATGAGCACCGAGCCTTTTTACTTCCTTGCAGATTACGGCGAGAATGGTATCAATGCAGGCTATGCCCCTGCTGCCGGCAGTCACTGCTATGCGGTCTCCCGGCTTAATTCTTGCCGCCAGAGAAGAGGTGCTGATCTGCCGTAGTAACTCATCTTCAACCGCGGGCAGAGAAGGGCAGGGATAGTTCCATTCACACTCGGTAAATTCCGGAATCTCAATATGTTCAAGAAAATGCAGATGCTTTATGTGCATGCAGCAGGCGCTTACGTTGTTGTTTTCGTTTTTTTTTGGCAAGAAAAATTCGAAACTGGAACTCAAGAAATCAGGAAAATTTTGTTTTTACCTTTGTGAGTTCCTGCCAGCGATGAACTCAGTCGAATCGAGTTCCAAATTCAATCTTCTTTGGTTCCGGCTTGTCCGGGTTAGGACAGGCCTGCTCATTTGATTTATAAGCCGCAGGAGCTTGACAGAATACCGATCCAGCCATTTGCAAGCTTTCCCGCAGGACAGAAGAGGCAGAAAGCTTCTCTGTACTATATAATTAATGGTGTACACTCGTATTATAATAATTAAATACGACAGAGCCTGCTGAATTTCAAGCTAATACTGATTACGGCTGCTTCCCTGCGCGCCTCCTTGTTATCACAGGCAGAATAAAAGTTCAGGCGGTTTTTCCTGTCGGTTTTTTCTTGACCTTGCGCAATGTCTATGCTAACCTCGCCCCCAATTACAAACAGCACACATCAACTCTGAAGATACCTGACAAAATCAATATGGTTGCTTATATACTATACGTAGTAGAAGGCCTTCCTTAATTAAGGGGAAGGCCTTTTTTTTGAGGGCACCATGGCTACTATGCAGACAAAAATAGTTTTAGATAAACAGGACATTAACAGAACTCTCACCCGCATAGCGCATGAGATTTCGGAGAGAAGCCGGGGCATGGAACATTTAGTGCTGATTGGCATTCGCCGCAGAGGCGTTGCCATTGCCCAGCGTCTTTCACAAAAGCTCCATGATATTACCGGGGTCCCGGTGCCGGTGGGGGCTCTTGACATAACCCTGTATCGGGATGATCTTTCTGAAATTGACGCGCAGCCAGTCTTGAAAAAGACCGAAATCCCGTTTTCCGTAAAGGGCAAACGCATTATTCTGTGCGATGATGTCCTCTACACCGGAAGAACAATTCGTGCAGCCCTTGATGGTATTATTGACCTGGGAAGACCTATGTCCATACAGCTGGCCGTGCTCATAGATCGGGGCCATCGCGAACTGCCGATCCAGGCTAACTATGTGGGGAAAGCGATCTCTACTACCGCGGACGAGCAGATTGAAGTCTTTCTGGAAGAGGATGACCAGATAGATCAGGTCATCGTTAAAAAGGCGGCATAATATATGGAACTCAGAAATAAAGATCTTCTCGCCATCCGCGACCTTTCCCCTGAAGAAATCCTTTTCATCCTGGATACTGCAGAATCGATGAAAGAAATTTCTACCAGAGACATAAAAAAGGTGCCCACCCTGCGGGGGAAAACGGTAATCAATCTTTTCTACGAACCAAGCACCCGCACCAGGACTTCATTTGAAATTGCCGGTAAACGGCTCAGCGCTGATGTTATTAACATCTCTTCCGCTAGCAGCAGCACGACCAAGGGAGAGACGCTGAAAGACACCGGCAGAAATCTCCAGGCCATGAATCCGGATCTCATTGTTATCCGCCATGCCGCTGCCGGCGCCCCTAAAATTCTCGCTGATGCTCTGCCGGTCCCGGTGATTAATGCGGGAGATGGAGCACATGAACATCCCACCCAGGCGCTCTTGGATGCCTTTACCATCCGGGAGAAGAAGAAGACGCTTGCAGGCATGACGGTGGCTATCATAGGAGATATAACCCACAGCAGGGTGGCCCGGTCTAACATAGCCCTGCTCCAGAAGATGGGGGCGGAGGTGAGGTTGTCCGGCCCGTATACGATGGTGCC
>CAYXQK010000091.1:0-4649 GCA_964467445.1 uncultured Syntrophaceae bacterium | reverse complement strand
TTGGAGGCAGAAAAAGCTTGTTTGAGAGCCAAAGATCTGACACAACAGCTTTTAACGTTTTCAAGAGGTGGAGAGCCGGTTAAAAAAACAATAGAGCTCAACAGTATTTTACGGGAAGGTGCTAATATTACCATTGCAGACTCAGGGATTGAGTGTCACTTTTTTATTGAAGATCATCTATCTACAATTGCAGGGGATCAGAGCGAGATTCGACAGGTTTTGGGTAATATTCTATCAAATGCGAGGGAAGCCATGCCGTCTGGGGGCACCCTAACCATTTCAGCAGAAAATGTAAAGGCAAGCCCGAAGGATGAACTTCCCCTTCTCGAGAGGAATTACGTCCGTGTCTCGATAGAGGATACAGGGCTAGGTATTCCAAAAAACCACCTTCAAAGGATTTTCGATCCATACTATACGACCAAACCCTTGGGAGTTCAAAAGGGCATGGGGCTTGGGCTTGCAATCTGCTATTCCATCATCAAGAAACATGATGGTTTTATTGATGTCGAATCAAGCATGGAAGCAGGGACCAAGGTTAGCATTTATCTGCCGGCGGCAATGAATGATAATAATTTATTATTGTCTGAAGTACCAGCTTAGATAAAACTTATTAAACTTATCAATATTTTATCGATGAATATCTTAGCAGTCATACACGCTCATATCATGATGTTCGGTGGTAAACAATGAGGGTTTTAGTGGTTGATGATTTTGCGACAATGAAAAAAATTCCTTTTATCATGGTCACGGCTGAAGGACGAACCGACAGTGTTATGGAAGCAATCAAATCAGGGGCTGATAATTACATTGTCAAGCCCTTTACGTCTGAAAAAATGAAGGAAGCAATCGATAAGGCCCGTGTACGGGTAGAAAAGTGAATCATTTAGATGAATAAATTAACGTAAGGAAATGTAATTATTTCATAATAGCCTTTCATAAATATTTAGAATGAATCATCATAATCAACAAAAACTTAGAGTGTTTACATAGTACAAAAACTCCCAAAACGTTACAAAAAGTGATACACTTAATTAAGAGCCGCTCCCTTTGGATGTGCTCTGGCATCAACAATATCTTACAAGGAGGTTTTGGTATGAAAAGAGTATTTATACTGTGCCTTATTTGTTTGTTTGCAGTGAGCTTCTCGGGATACCTGTATGGGGAAGGAACAGCAGACGAAGCAAAGACAATGGTTGAGAAAGCAACCGCCTTTATGAAGGCAAATGGAAAGGAAAGGTCTTTTAAGGAATTTACCGAAGGCACTCACTTTAAGAAGGATGATCTCTATGTTTTTGTCGTTGACATTAAGGGTATAGTCCTCGCTCACGGAGGCAATCCAACACTGGTTGGTAAGGACATGAGCGGCATCAAAGATGCTGATGGAAAACTCTTTATCAAAGACATGATCGACGGTGCAAATGCAAAAGGGAGCGGATGGTCTGATTACAAGTGGACAAACCCAGTGAAAAAAAAGATTGATCCCAAGGCAACATATTTTCAGAAAGTCGATGATGTAATTCTTGGCTGCGGTATCTATAAGCATTAATCATTCTGGAATGAAGGCGATCACTCGATGATTTTCGATTAGTATGATAATAAAAAGAAAATGAGGTCGCCATGAAACAATGTTATTAAGGGGAGAAAACTGTTCTTTTCTCCCCTTCCAGTGATTGTATTTCTCCTTATTTCAGGGCTATCTCCTCCGTTGATAACGTTAACTGTAAATTAGCTATCAACATCATCTACACAGTTATTACAGCACTTAGAAACCATCTGAAAAAAGATGGATGGTGTGAATGATCATACAAACGTGTAAAAAACGATCGTTGGCTCAGGAAAGATTTAATCGGCAGGAACTTTTACTCTTGACCAGACATAAGCTCTCATTCTGTGGCTATACGGTTTCTCCCATTGTTTTTTGCAAGGTAGAGGGCTTGGTCGGACCGGTTGATAAACCTCTCTGCCGGTTCACCCGGCTGATAACATGCCACGTCTATTGAGACGGTTATCTTCCCCAGTTTTTTTGATGTTGCCACTTCCTTCAGAGTTGCTTGAGCGAAGAAACTCCTGATACTTTCAGCTACAACCGTGGCTCCTGCCATGGGGGTCTCAGGAAGTATGAGGGTAAACTCTTCTCCTCGAAAACGTGCCAGAAAATCTCTACCCCTCACAATCTCCTTTATTCTCTTTGCCACGAATCTCAAAACTTCGTCTCCGATAAGATGGCCGTGCTCATCATTAAATCGCTTAAAGTGGTCTATGTCGATTATTAGGATGGACAAATCCTTATTGTCAGATGTGGCTTCGCCGGTAAGTTTGGTTAGCGTTTCATCGAACGCTTTTCGGTTCGGCACCCCGGTGAGGAAATCCACGAAAGCCTGGGTCTTGACCTGTTCAAATTCATGCTTGAGTGTCTCCAACGTTTCCGTGGTTTCCGTCAACGAATGACGTAACGTTTTTCCAAAGCCAACTAATGTTTTGGTTTTCTCAAGGATTTCGCTAACAACATTCCTGATCTCCTCTGCAGGGGTGTCTTTCGCCTACGTGCTCACAGTGTTTGAAATGAAGGACTCATATTCCTCTGTCTGGCCCGTAAGTTCTGTCACTTCCCGGAGGATAGTCGCCAGTATCTGCTGCAAATCCTCCCGAATCTTTTTCAGCTCATTTTCATCTTTTTCGCCAAAGAATCGACGGTAGAGCGACTCGTTTTTTTCCTCGGAAAACTCTTCCCCCCTTGTCCTGCATAGTGTCAATTGCTTTGTTCAATTCACTGTTGTTGTCGGAAACATAGTTGTACCAAACAGTGTAGTTCAATGGCGTTACCGGTATGCTGCACTGCGACATAAGGGGCAGCGCAAGGCGGATGTAACCATATGCCACAGATACCAACTTTTCATCACCCATAGCTGTAGCCTTTTTTTAAAACATTCTCTTTATTGAGGAATGAAACATTTAATGCATGGACAGATTATAACACATTCATCATCCTTTTTGCATAACCCATCCATTAGCTGGTATTGGCTGTCTGCGGGCCAACAAAAAGATTATATCCTTCAATAGATAGAATCTCGCAAAGACAGAGAATTTTTTGAGTGCGTATACGCTTCAGATGTAAAAATAGTTATTGAAAAATAGGTCTTTAAGCGGTATTAATTAAACAAAATTAATTATGAGCCGCTTTGACTGTCCAAAAAGATTATTTCTTGCTTTACCCACCTTTGTATTCCTAACCACATTCTATGATATAAAAAAAGATGAAAGTAACATGATGACACTGAGGGATCATTAAGAATGTTCAATAAAATGAAAATCATTGAGTAGAGGGGGACCGTTGGATAAGGGTAAGATAATAATCGTTGAGGATGAGGAAAGCATCCTTACAATGCTCAGCGAGTTCCTGAGTAGTAACGGTTACACTGTTGATCCTTTTATTGAAAGTAAGAAAGCATTATTTGCCCTCAAGGGCAATGAATACGACGTACTTATAACCGACCTTTCCATGCCTCACATTGACGGTCTTCAACTCATCAATTACATTCAGAAAGAATATCTCAATACCCTTGGCATTGTCATCACAGGCTATGGTAGCTTGGACAGCGCTCTCAGTGCCATGCGGTGCGGTGCTTTTGATTACATTCTGAAACCTTTTAAGTTTGAGGAAGTTCTTACCGTCCTTGAATCTGCCATGTATTACACGAAGCTTATGAAGAGCGAAAACATACCAAAGGGGCTCACGGGTAAGGCTAATTTATTAAGAAGATTTTCTGAGAACAAGATAATTCGTGAAAATACAATCCTCAGGAATTGTCTGAAGGACAAGTACAAATTTGAGAATATCATCGGAATCAGCTTCCCCATGCAAAAGGTTTTTGAGCTGATAGAAAAGGTAGCAGATACCAATGCAACTGCACTCATCACTGGTGAAAGTGGGGTAGGGAAAGAACTTGTGGCACGGGCAATCCATTACAACTCATCCAGAAAAGACAGCCCCCTTGTGGTAGTGAATTGTGGTGCTATTCCTGAAACGCTTCTCGAGAGTGAGCTTTTCGGATACGAGAAGGGTGCATTCACGGGTGCCACCGGAACGCGTTATGGCAGATTTGAACTTGCCCATGGTGGTTCCATGTTTCTTGATGAAATCGGCGATATGAGCTTCAACCTTCAGGTGAAGCTTCTCAGGGTACTTCAGGAAAAAACTTTCGAAAGAGTTGGAGGAGCAAAGAGTATTCATGTGGATGTGAGAATTATTGCTGCTACCAACCGGGTTTTGGAAGATCTTGTCAAAGATGGCAAATTCAGGGAGGACCTCTACTATCGATTGAATGTGGTGCCTATTCATCTTCCCCCATTGAGAGAGAGGCGGCAGGACATTCCCCTTCTTTTAAATTATTTCCTTGAAAGATCAAATAGAATTAATAGCGCCCAGATTGATGGATGTTCTGAAACGGCTATGGGCGTGATGATGAATTATGATTATCCGGGAAACGTCAGAGAACTGCAGAATCTCATTGAAAGAGTTGTTGTTCTGAAAAAGAAAGGCATCATTGACCTTGAAGATCTTCCTGAAAAAATATATTTTGCCGAGCAGTCACAAAGCCATTTTGAGATTGAAAAGGGGTACGATACCCTTGTGTCAAGTTTTGAAAAAA
>CAYXQK010000090.1:0-6334 GCA_964467445.1 uncultured Syntrophaceae bacterium | reverse complement strand
AAATCCTCTCCCTCGCGAATCGGTTTTGTTCTGTCGATAAAATTCATGCGTTCATTCCTCATATGAGCCGGTTCCGGCTATTTGACCTTTCGGCCGGCATACCCCTTGATGATCCTTCTGGCGACGGCCATTTTGTGCACCTCATCCGGGCCGTCATAAATCCGGGCCGCCCGCTCGTGCCGGTATAAGAATGAAATGATCGTGTCGTCAGTCATACCAAGACCTCCGTGAACCTGCAGAGCGCGGTCAATGACCGTCTGCATCACGTTGGCGACGAAAAATTTGATGAGCGCGATGTCCTCCCGGGCCTCCTTGACGCCCAGGTTCTCAATCTTCCAGGCCGCATGGAGGGTCATCAGGCGGGCCGCCTGAATATCGGCGGCGCACTCGGCGATCCAGGACTGGATGATTTGACTGGTGGACAGGGTCTTGCGGTCCGGCGAAATGATCCGCTCGGAGGCCCGCTTGCACATCAGGTCAAAGACCCGGTGGCAGATGCCGATCCAGCGCATGCAGTGGTGAATCCGGCCCGGTCCCAGCCTTTCCTGGGCAATTACAAAGCCGAAGCCTTCCGGCCCCAGCAGATTTTCACGCGGGACCCGGCAGGACTGATAGAGAATCTCTGCGTGGCTGAAATAGTCGCTGCCCGTATGACCCATGACGGAGATGTTCCGCACGAGATTAAAACCCGGCGCATCCGTTGGCACGATAATCATGCTTGCCCGCAGGTGGGGGGCCGCTTCCGGATTGGTCACGGCCATGACGATCGCAAAGGCGGCGCCGTCCGCAGAGCTGGTGTACCACTTCTGGCCGTTGATGACATAATCCGGGCCGTCCTTGACGGCAGTCGCATCCATCATGACGGGATTGGAGCCGGGAAGTTCTACCTCCGTCATGGAAAAGCAGCTCCGGATATCCCCTGCCACCAATGGTTTCAGGTATTGCTCCTTTTGTTTTTCCGTCCCGAATTTATGGAGAATTTCGATGTTTCCCGCATCGGGTGCCTGACAGCCGAAAACATAATGCCCCAGGGGCGACCGGCCCAGGACTTCCGACACCAGGGCATGGTCCATCAGATCCAGCCCCATGCCGCCCAGTTCTTTCGGATGGTTGGGGGCCCATAGTTCCATCTGCTTGACCATCCGACGCTTCTCGGTCAGCACGGGAAGCATTGCCTTGAAGTCCTTCGTCAGAAACTCGGGCTCCAGCGGAATCAGTTCCCTTTCCACAAATTCCGCCATCATCCCGATGACGGCCTGCATTTTTTCAGATATGGTAAAATCCATCATCAACCTCCTGCTTTGCTTAAACGCCCTGAGAGCGGTGAAAAATGGCTTCGCCGCTTGCGAACCATTTTTCACCGGTTATGCAAAGTTCTCTACCTGTATGTAATCCATTCGGAATCATTTAGCAATTCGAGATGGGCGGCATTGTTGACGGTCGTGAGTTCTATCCGGTCGTTATCATAGACAAAGGTCGTCACCGACGTATTAATGAGATGCCAGGCAATGCGCAGAGCCTTTTCGTCGGACAACCCCAGGGCCATCTGCACTGCGGCGGAAATCGGACCGCCGGACGTGCAGAGCAGAATTTTCTTTTTTCGACCGTTTTCAGCCATGATCTTCCGAAGGCCGGATTGCACGCGTTCGCAGAAATCCTGCCAGCGCATGACGCCCGGCTTGTCGATCTCTCCCGAGATCCAGCGCGCCATGATTTTTTCAAAGACCCTCTGAAAGGCTTTCTTATCGACATAGAAGCTCTCCATGTCCATTTTCAGGTGGGGATCCTCCTGCGCCACATCCCCGATATGGGCCATGATAATGTCCCGGGAGCTATATTCATTAAATTCCGGCATGATGCACAGCTCCGGCAGGCCGTGGTCATGCGCCCGATACACCGCGATCATCTCCCGGGCGGTGTCCTTCTGCCGCACCATGTCGCCGGCATAGACGGCATCAAAAGACAACCCCGTTCTGATCAGGTGCTCCGCAAGGATCCGACACTGCTGGTGTCCTTTTTCGGAGAGCTGATCGTAATTTTCTTTTCCGAACGACGCCTGACCGTGCCGGACCATGTAGATTTTACTCACGGATAACCTTTTCCTTGTTCATGGAGTCCATTCATACGATGAAGCCCTGCGGGGGTCAATAAAAAATTTAGAGGAATCGTGAAGGTATCAGATCGCCCCCCTCGCCTTGCAGCCAGCGCTGATAGCTGACCATCTTGGCCAGGACCTTGACGGAACGTTCCGGTGTCAGGAAGGCAACACTCTTATAGCGGTTTCCTTCGATTTCGACCACCGTTCGCGTCTGTTCATCGCCCATGAGGCTGACGCCGATGACCGGTTTGCCGTATTTTTCCATGAGTTTCAAGACGAAGCGGATATATTCATCCTCAAACTGGCGCATCAGGCGTGGAACTTCATCCAACAGCTCCCGGTTTATGGTCGGATCGGCTGTCAGGGCGGACCGGATCAAGGGGCCAACAAAGATCATGCGCCCCAGGATGCCCAAATGGATCACGGCGTCGCAGTGATCCCATTTCAACAGTTCCTCGGTTATCGTCATCGCGACCTGCGGATTCATTTCGGCCACCAGGTCAATGGGATTGGCGCGGCTCCAGTAAGGGGGAAGAATCCGATCGATGCGGGCGATCATATCGGGTTCAAGCGCCGGCACTTCCAGGTCCTGCTCGGAGCAGAGGTCTGATGCCACGACCCCCCAGCCGCCTCCGAGCGTGACGATGCCGACCCGATTTCCCTTCGGCAGCGGCAGCGACGAAAAGGCTGCTGAAAGATCGAGCAGTTCTATAGGCTGTTCCACCAGAACGACTCCCGCCTGGCGACAGGCGGCCTCAAAAATTCGGCTGTTCGAGGCCAGCGCTCCGGTATGGCTCGCGGCGGCGCGATTGCCTGCTTCGGTGCGCCCGCCCTTGAGAACGATCACGGGTTTTTTTCGGCCGACGCGGCGGGCGGATTCCAGAAAACGCCGCCCGTTCTTGACACTTTCGATATAGAGCACCACGGTGCGGGTCAGTTCATCGATTTCAAACCCGTCCAGGTAGTCCTCGATCGTGATCATCGCCTCATTGCCGGAACCGCTGAAGGCGCGGATCCCGATGTCCTCTCTTTCCGCAAAGGCCAAAAGCTGTGTGCCCAGGTTCCCGGATTGGGCAACCAGCGCAATGGAGCCGGGCTTCGGCCAGGTGTGGGTGCCCATACAGTAAAAGGAAAGATGGGGGTTGCAGATCCCCATCGTATTGGGTCCCAGGATCAGAATGCCCGCTGCACGGGCTTCCCGGGTCAGGTCTTCCTCCATTTGCCTGCCCTGCTCGCCGGTCTCGCTGAATCCCGAACTGATCAGGAGCATGTTTTTGATGCCCTTGGCCCGCAGCCCCGGAATCAGGGGCAGGACTCCGGCGGCCGGAATCGTGACAACGGCCAGATCGACAGGTCCGGGAATGTCCATGACGGTTTTATAAACCGGCCGGCCCGCAATATCGGCGCCTTTGGGATTAACCAGATAAATCAATCCCTTGTAATGACCCGCCACCAGGATGGAAAAAAGGCTGTGTCCCCACTTGCCGAATTCGGCGGACGCCCCCACAAAGGCCACGGAACGGGGATAGAAGAGGTTTCCGATCGCATGAGGATCAACAGGCGGTCGCACCGCTTTCGCGACCGGCCGCCCGCCGAGAAGGATGAGGGCGTCGACAGCCGTAACCTGCCCGTCGGCGCCGACCAGCAGCGGATTGACGTCCGCTTCCGTCACTTCGGGCAATTCCGCAGAAAGATTTGACAGCCCGACAAGCGTCTGGATGAGCTGCTGCCGATTGGCCGGTTGCTCGCCGCGGAAAGGACCCAGAAGATCGGCAGACCGCAGTTCATCAAGCATCTGGCCGGCCTGAAGTTCGTCCAGCGGGGCGATGCGAAAGACCACGTCGCCCAAGGCCTCGGTGAAAACGCCGCCCAGCCCGAACATGACGACCGGACCAAACTGGGCGTCATGGAAGAGTCCGGCTACGAATTCCCGTTTTCCTTTGAGCATGGGCTGGATCAGCAGCCCCTCCAGATCCGCTCCCGCCGCCTGGATAACCTGCCGGGCGGCTCTCCGGATCTCGGTTGCGTTCCGGAGGTTCACCTTGACCAGGCCGCGCTCGGTCTTGTGCGTCAACTTTGCTCCCAGTCCCTTCAGGACGACGGGGAAGCCGGTTTCTTTCGCCTGCCGGACGGCCTCTGCTTCGGTTTTGACAACCCACTCCCCGACCACGGGGACGCCATAGTATTTCAAGATTTGCTTGGATTCTGCTTCCGTAAGGGCGGCCTGGCCTGCAGAAACTGCTTTATTAATGATATCGGATGGTTGCATTTTAAAATCCCTCTTCTGTCTTGAAAGATGGGCGGACCTTATCACATGGCTGCCTGGAGCGCAACGCGACAGAGGGGCTTTTTATGAAGTCGTTCGGGGGGGGGCATCAAGACTGTGTCAGGCCCGGTGGTTTATGAGGTCCTACTTCAGGGCGTTCTGAATTTTTTCCTGCAGGCTTTTGCTTTCAAGCGCCTTTTCGACAGCCTCCGTAACGGCGCTGCTGAGCTGCTGTCCCAGCAATTCTTCAGAAAAATAAACATGTTCCAGTGAATTATTGCTGGCCGTTGAGACCTGATGGATAATTTTTCCGGTCTGGGCATCCGCGATCACCATGGTCAGCCTGACCCGGGCGTCGTATGTCTTGATCGGAATGTCGTTTTGGCAGATGACTTCAAGGCCGTCTATATTGCCGCCGATGAGTATTTTGCCCCAGTCCGCCTGAATGGTGTTTTCCTGAAGATTCCAGGCAGGCATGGTTAAAGAGACCTGATGCCCTGATTTGACAAGGACATCTTTCACAATGGTGGAAACGGCGGTCGATGGCCTCATGGTTTTTGGAATCACTTTTGTGAGGCCGTCCATGGTGGTGGTGACCCGGCCAATCAGCAGGTCCTCTCCGCCGGGACGCGCGTCGTTGAATGCAGCGACGGTGACGACGAATTTCCGGCCGCCGGTGGCGTCCGGCATGGCGGCGGCAGAGGACAGATATTTAATGTCTATGGTATACAGGGCCGGTGCGCAGCCGGAGATGAAAAAGAAGAGAAACAGGGAGCTTATCGCCTGAAAGGCCATTTTTATGAATGGGTTTGTACAATGTCTCATCCGTGATTTGAACATACGCCCAATCCTCATTTTCCTGCTGGTCGTATCAGTCTTTCGTTTTACCTGCGATCTGAGGGCCTTGTTAAGCACAAGAATATTTGAATTGCAAACACTTTCAGCATGACGACTTCGTAAAAAGTCCGGATGCTACGTTGCGCTGCATCCTTAAGTCACTGCGGCGTACGTAAATGTACGCCTCATTCCTCAGGATTTGCGCGCCTTGCCTGCGGAGCTTTTTACGAAGCCGTCATCTTTGGGCTCATTTTTCGACTTTGTCATTCATGATTCGCAAAGGCATTCCCGGCGCCCTTGTCGTACATCTCCCAGATGGCCAGAAAGAGCGACGCAATGATCGGTCCCATGACAAAACCGGACAGGCCGAATACCACCAGACCGCCCAGTGTCGACAGAAAAATTAACAGCGGATGCAACTCCACATCGCTGCCGATAAGCATGGGCCTCAACAGGTTATCTCCCAGGCTGATCACGAGGACGCCGAAGGTCAGAATGGTAACACCCTCCCAGAGATGACCGCTCAGCAGCAGGATGATACCCGCCGGCGCCCAGATAATCGCGCAGCCGACACCGGGCAGGATCGCCATCACCACCATGAGCAGGCCCCAGATCATGGCCCCCTCGATGCCCGTGATAAAAAAGATGATCCCTCCGGAGATCCCCTGCAACCCCCCCAGGAGCATGGTCACCCTGAGGGTTGCCCGTGCCGTGGCGACAAATTTCTCATAGAGGATTTTCCCATTCCCCGATTCCAGAAAGCACATCCGTATGGCCCGCCTGAGGATCCTGTCGCCGTCTCTGAAAAAGAAATAAAGGGCATAGATCATCACGCCAAACTGGATGAGAAATACGAGGGTGTTCTGGGTGAAGTCGGTCAGGTGCACAAGGATATAACTGGCGATGTTCTTAATGGCGTCTCTAAACTTGCCTATGAAGAACTGTTCATCCACATCAAATTGCTTCATATAGGGATGATTGGTCACCGCGCTTATGGTGTCCCGGACTTTCTGTTCAATGACGCCCGTATCGGTGCTGATGGAATTGTAGATCTGCATGGATTCGGAGACCAGAAGACTGGCAATAATACTGGCCGGAAGGATGATAATCAAGGCGATCAGGCAAAGCATCAG
>CAYXQK010000089.1:0-4519 GCA_964467445.1 uncultured Syntrophaceae bacterium | reverse complement strand
GAGCCGGGCAAAGGCAACGGCGAGAAAGCCGCCCCGGATGCCAGGGAGGGTGCTTTCGATCACCTCTACAGCCAGTCCATCGATGATGCCGAGAGGGGAGGCTCCCCGCTGATCATCGACGAGACGGCCTCCATCGACGAGCTGATTGCGCAGATCAGCAACTTCGGACGGCCCAAGGCCTGAAAACTGGTCTATCTCGTCTATTTGGTCTATTTCGTCTATTCCGTCAGGCTGCTTCGCAGCCGGAATGGGGCATCCGAATTCCGGAATTCCGTTTCCTCTTCACACGCTACAGGCGACACGCTTCTTCCAACCCTCTACCCGTGACCCGCACCCCTCGCCCCTGATCCCTTCGTCCTCTTCACTAAGACACTCATGCACTCAGGCACTAAAGCGAAAACCCGGCCGGGGCCGGGTTTTCGATCGAACCTGTCGTTGAGAGGTTACTGCTGAATCGGCATGAGGAATCCCTTGCGCACAGGCCCCGGGCCGGGGCCGAACTGAATGGCAAAATCGTCGAACTCGGCGAAGGTGGCGTCGTTGCCGAAGGCGTGCAGGCCGACCTCGGCCCGGTTCGCCGGGAAGACAACCCCGCTCTGGGGGGTGTGGAACAGGGCCCCGTCGGGGCTCGCAAAGCGCAGCACGTCGCCGGCGGAGCCCGTGTTTCCCTTCGAGTAGAATCCCTGCAGGCAGTAGCTACCCGACTGATCCACGCCGTTGACCTTGCAGCTCAGCGACGGGTTTACGTAATCGCCGAAGCGGATGAGGGTGAAATTGTCCGAGGGAATAGCCGTGCCTTCCGGATTTTCCGGCGGCCACAGGACCGAATTCCGGATGACGGGGTTCCGGTAGTTGTTGAAGGGATCCGTATCGGCTGGGGCATTGCCCGTCGGGTCCCCCACATACATGAGGACCCAGTTGTCGCGCCTGCGGAAGACCGCATCGCCGGACACGTTCGCCGTTGCCGCCCAGGTCCCGCCGGGGTGCTCGCCGACAAAGATCTTCGAGGCTGCCGTGAAGGGGGCCGTGGACGGGTTCGATTTCGCATTGCCCTGGATACGCTCCAGCAGGATCACCCCCTGTGCCGAATTCCCGACCCAGTTGCGGGCACCGGCGCTGGAATCCCTGTACAGGGGGTTGCGGGCCACCCGGTAGACGGCCGTGACCGTTCCCCCCGGCAGGTTGTCCGCCGTCTGGTACAGCGTTTCCCCGCTCACGATCTCCCGTCCCGTCGAGCCGCCCCCGCCCGTGAAGGACACGGACGGCGCCTCGAGGACCCGGGCCGCGAAGCTCGCCCAGCTCTTCAGGTAGTACGAGACTTGGATCAGCCCGTAGTACTCGTTGCCCGGCACGACCTGGTGGGCCAGCTTCGTGTAGGTGGGCTCCTGCGCGATCATGGTCGTCGTGCCCGTCCCCCAGTCCGTGATATCCACGAGGCCGGCCCAGTAAGGCTCCGTCTGGTTCAGGGCGCCTACGACGTTGCTGAAAAGGTAGAGATACACGTTGGCGTTGTGCACGACCTTGCGGATGTAGTAATCCCTGCCCGGTATGAGCGGGGGGGGCAGGGCGCCGCCCGAATTCACGAACCGGACCCGCTCGCCGTTCTCCCAGAAGTACTCCGGGTTGTAGGACTGAATCGCATAGGTCCCCGTGCCGACAGGCGGCGGATCGTCGAACTTGGTCGGGGTGGAATGAGGGCTCAGATCGACATAGAGATCGGTTTCCTGCTTTTCGTACCGCTTCATCCAGAACAGCAGCATCGGCGTATAGTCCGGGTATCCGTACAGGAAACCGTGCGGGATGCCGTCGTTGTCGCATCCGTACTGGTCATAGCCCGGGACGCCCCTGGCGAAGGTCACGCCCAGGGCATTCCCCTTGTCGTCGAGGCGGAAGGTGAGCCCGACGCCGTACTTGGCGAAGGGGTTGACCAAGGTATAGAAGGTCTTCATCTCCAGGTCGTAGCTCAGGTAATTGCCGGCGCGGAGCCATTCCTGCTGGATCGCGGGGTAAACGATTTCGCCCGTCGTAAGGCGCGCGGCGGCCAGGTTCAGCCCTACCTGGAATTCCTTGATCCGAACGCAGTTTCCCCCGGGGTACGTATAGACGGATTGGGCGGAGCCGACCCTCATCGTCGTGCCGTAGCTCGTCCCGGCCGTCACGGTGCCGATGCGGCTGGTGTCTACCCCCGTGAGCCAATTCGCAAAATTCGCCATCGTGTCGCTTAACTGCATCTTCAGCGGCTGCTCGGCCTTGGCATACCCGATGGGCGCAGAGTAGGTCACCTTCCGCTCGACGGCCGCGGCGCCGGAGCCATAGATTCCCGTGGATTCCAGCCGGATGAACTTCATCAGCTCGATGTAATTCTTGTATGTCGGGGAGGCTGTCTCGGGATTCTTCAGGGTTAGGCTCGTAAGGGGCAGCCCGTTGGGGTCCCCGACGCCCTTGAGCCGCCGGTTCGTGATGTCCAGTTCCCTGTAGGAAAGAACGCGGGATTCCCCCGAGGCCAGATTAACGGTGAAGATGCCGTTGCGTGCGGGGAATGCCCTGGCGCCCGATCCTGCCACAAATGGAATGTAATCGATCAGCCCGTCACCGTCGCCGTCCGTCACGGTCAGGTTCGAAGAGTCGGGCACGGCAACGGGGGTCACCGCGTCCCGATCGGTGATATTTGTCCAGGGATTGCCCGAAAGGGTCCAGAATCGCACCTCGTTGTAGCCGGCATAGGTGTGAAGGCTGACGCCGGCAATCTGCACGTACTGTTGGCCGCTGCCGTCGGCCTTGCTGACCTTGACCCAGCTGCCGTTGTTGTAACTGGTGCCTTCAAGGGGGAACCCGCCGGTTACCCTCGTCCTGAGCTGGTTGCTGTTGATCGGGATCTCCGCGACCTTGTAGTAATAGGGGTAGGCATCGATCCGGAATCCGCCGTCGCCCTGGGCCAGGGAAAACGTTTTGCCGTGCAGCTCGGTCTCCAACAGGTTGTCCCGTGCTGTCTCTCGCGTCGCTTCGTTAGCCCCGCTGACATTGATATATGAACTGGCGGCATACCGGAAGCCCGATTCGGCAAGATAGTAGGCCTTCATGGAGTTGTTGCCGGCCACCTGGCTCAGGGCCGACGTACCGAACATGCCGATCATGACGGCGCCCAGGGCCGAGAAGACCACCATCGCCGCAATCAGGGTCACGAGCATGGCACCGCGCTGACCCTTCAAACGGGGCGCCCAGCAGCGGGACTTTCGCTGCAGCGCCTTGAGGGCCAAATGGGCAAGCCCCCAGGACAGAAGAAAGATCACGGGTATCAGGACCGGGCAGGACATGGTCAGGAGGGCAAACCCTGCCAAAGGCGTCACCAGGAGCCGGACAAGGAGACAGGCGATCGGCTTGTCTTCAATGGCCGCCGCAAGCGACGGTCCCACCTCATAGTAGTAACGGACAAGGGCCTGTCCGGAAACCGTCTGCAGCAGGTAGCGGTCCCTGAACTGTCTCAGCACCTCGACAACGGGATGGTCCGCATCGCCGTAAGCGGCCGTGGTTACAAAGCACTGCTTGCCGCTGTATTCCGGGGGCGGGTTTGAGGCTGTGGGAAGAGAAGCGCCGCCGGAGTTGTTGTTGTTCCTCGGCGAGACGGTCGTGAAGAAGGATACGGCCCCTCCCGTGTCGGGGCGGGACAGAACGATCTGAACGCTCACCGCGAAAAGATTCCGGATGTCCTGTCCCAAGCTCCAGAGGCTCACGCCGCTGGACGGGTTGAACATCACGGAAAAGGTCTGCACCCCATCGACCAGAATGTCCCCTCCGGAAGACGGACAGGTCGTAGTTGCATAATCGGAGAAAAAATGGACTGCGCTGCCTACTTTCGCAACAGCTCGTCTTCCATAAGGGCTTTCATAAACAACGCATGTGCTGTTTGCATCTTTGATCCCTGACAGCTCAATGAATTCCCTGTTGAGCCGGCCCAAGGCAACCTGGGCCTTCTGCGTGATGGCATTGTTCTCCCTGGCAAAGAGATAGCTCCTTGTGGCCGTGGTCACGGCTGTGCCGGAGATCGCCGCAATCAGTCCCACGAGGACGAGCGAAACCATGATCTCGATGAGGGTGAAGCCCGCCTTTTTTCTCATGCTTCGTTCTCCCGCAATCCTATCGTGTAAAGAGTGCCGTGGCCACCTGGTCGCCGCGGCGGATCGTCACCTTGAGCACCCTGCCCGATAATTGGTCGGGGTCATTCTCCTCGACCCCGGACACATTGAATCGGACGTACTTGTTGCAGAGGATTTCGTAGGTGCCGTAGTAGGGATAGCTCTCGTAGCCCGAAGGTTTCGTCGTCGTATTGCCGTAACCCACATAATCCTTGAAGATGGACAGGAAGTTCGACTGGGTGGCGGCGAGCCTCTTGTAGTCCGCCGTCATGTACTCCATGACGTGGGTGGCGCCGGAGAGGTTCTGCAGCCGATAAACGGGGTCGGTGCTGTGGATGACGCTCGTGCCGACGAACTGGGCGAAGAAAACCCCCATGATGGCGGCG
>CAYXQK010000088.1:0-9860 GCA_964467445.1 uncultured Syntrophaceae bacterium | reverse complement strand
CCATGCCCGCCAGAAGGGCGATCAGCAGGGTGAGTCCGATGACAAATGCCATAGGAACGGGCCGGATGAAATCATTGGCCAGGAGATTGTCGAGCATGGTGGCGTTGATCTCCACACCGGGATAAACGCCGGACAACGGGGTGGGGCGCAGGTCAAACAGGCCGGGGGCGGAGAATCCAAAAAAAACGTAGGCGTCCTTGAACGGATTCGGCTCGGTAATCGTGGGCAGTTCCCCGTTGGCTATACGAAGTTCGCTCTGAATGACCGATGCGGCGCTGTAGGTTTTATGTGTTCCCGGAGGGCCGCGGAAGTTGAGAATGGCGTTGCCATGCTGATCGATGGGGATATCCCGGTTGTCAATGGAAAAACGCCCCATGCTTATTTTCGAAGGCATTCCAGGCTTAGCGGCCAGGTAGCATCCCAGGGCCAGCGACGGCAGGGCTCTGCCGTCGAAGACTTGGAACAGCGCCGCCCGGCGATAGATGTTGTCCTTGTCCGGATTCAGGTGAACATTGCCCAGGATACCGGCGACGGCTGATATTTCCGGTATGGGAAAGGCGGCCCTTGGGTAAACGCCTGTTCCGGTTGCCGCCATCCATTGGTCGAGCCCCAGGACGTTTAAGGTCGGTTCCGGAGCAAAAGCGGGCCATTGCCGCTCGCTTCCCGCCGTCTGACTCAGAGAAACAGTCCCGACAAAATACTTGAAATCCCGAATCGCCGCCGCGAAAGCCTGATCGTCGGCCACGCCGTATTTGGAGGGTTCCGTGAAGATCACATCGAAGGCGAGAACTTTCGCCCCGCTGCGCTTGCAGAACTGGATAATCGCGCTGTAAACTTCCCGGGGCCAGGGCCACCCCAGCCCGTTTTCTTCTTTGGCCCAGTCCAGGCTGTTCTGATCGAGCAGGATCAGGCGGATCTTGTCGGTGGTCGGCGCCGGTTTGGCCATGGCGTTAACCCGCCAGTCCCAGGTTTTTGCCTCCCAGACGTCCAGCCATCCCGGCAGGAAAAAAAACATAGCCACAGAGGCCCCGATCAAGCCGGCCAACAGCCCCAGCAGAAGTTTTTTCGAAGTTTTTTCAGGATTTTTTTTTATGCCCATCGCATGAAAATGTCAGAAATCAATCTATCACAACTGGCCGACCGCATTGATGAAACGCGCCTGGCGGATCTTCGGCGGCGCGACACCCTTGAATGTCAGATCAGATTTTTGAATCTCGGCGATCCGGTCCTGGGGAGCGGGATGGGTTTTCGCAAAATCGAGCCCCCCCGTCTTCAGGTTCACTTCCATGCGGGTCAGCATGTCGATCAGCCCGGAAGGGTTGTAGCCGACGCGCTGGAGGATAACGAGCGCCGCCTGATCGGCCTGATATTCAAAAGAGCGGGAATAGCCATTGTTGATCATGGTGCTCGTGATGTCCGAGATCGTGCCGGAAAAAGCTTGCGTCAGTTGAGCAACCTCACGGGAACCATAGGTTTTAAGGCCTTCCTGGCCAAGAACGGTCAGCGCTTCGGTCACCCGCGCTTTCTCAATGGCCTGCATGCCGTGTCTTAACTGGACATGACCGATCTCATGGGCCAGGACGGCTGCCAGGGCGTCTTCCGTCCGGCAGCAGCGAATAAGTCCCCGGGTGACAAAAACAAGCCCGCTGGGCGTGGCGAAGGCGTTGATGTCATCGGAGTCCAGAATGAGAAAATGATAGCCGCCGAATACCTCCGGCAAGTCTGAGGCTTTGGCGAGCGTCTGCCCGAGCGTGTTGAGGTATTGATTGACCGGTGTGTTGCCATAAGCCGGATACTTGGAAAGGACAACGGCGCCGACGGTCCGGCCGATATAGTATTCCTGTTCCGGCGTGAAGCTTTCGAGGCTTCTGGAAACGGCCACCGCACTTCTTTGGATGGATTCACCCTGTGACGAACTGATGACACCGGATCCGACGCCAACGGCAGTAACCAGCGTCGTTGCCGTCTCCATGGTTTTGCATGCCGCAACGGTCAGCACAGCCAGCGCGATCCATCCCAAGATCCAGACTTTTTTCTTCATGGCTTGCCTCCTTCCGCGGGCGGAACTAAATTGCCCCTGGCAAGAAAACTCCGCATCTGGTCTGGCGACACAGAGAAGGCTTCCATCCGGTTGACCCATGTGTAATCAATGTTTTTATTTTCTTTCTTGAACGCCGTTTCCACCTGCTCGTTGAATCCCTTGCCGGCAAGGGCCAGCTCATCCCGGGTGGCGCCGGTCTGAACGCCGGCCTGGCCGGCTTTCAGCACAACCCGTTTGGTCGTCAGGGCCGAGGTATGCATCCATCCCTGGAGCTTTCCGCCTGGGATGGATACCCTTTTCCAGACATCGCGGTCTTCCACCAGATCGACCCGGTCGCCATAGGCTACTTTAGCCACCATTTTACCGAGAAAGGACGGCGTGGCGCGAATCTGCCCCTCCCTGACCTGAACACTCAGCGTTTTTTGCGCATCCGCCGGCAGGGGCTGGACCAGGACGGCTAAAAGCGCGAAACCGGCGACAACATATCTCATTCGACGCATTTGAAGCACCTCTTTGAGAAAATGATTGATGAATGCGTTAGTTTCTAATTAATTTTTCCCGGTTGTCAAGAAAAAATGAGAACCGGAGGGGTTGTCATTTCAACCTCACGATAATTTTGTCCAAGGAGTCGATGCTGTTCCATTTGGCTTCCCAAAGCTGATGGGCTTCTTCCAGGCTGATCCGCTCGAACAGAACAGGATCGCCCGGTTTTAAATGAGCGAGCCGGTCATGGTCTGCTTTGGCCACCAGCGCAACCCTGGCATAGCCGCCGATGGTCCGTTCATAGAGCATGATGATCGGGCGCCCATCCCCCGGGATCTGAACCGTTCCCGGCAGGATGCCTTCCGAAATGATGCTCCTGCCCACCCCTTGGCGGAAGACAAGCGGCTCGCCCTCCAGGCGGATTCCCGTCCGGTTTGTTTGTGTGGAAACGTCATAAATGACGTTAGCTTCCTTATCCATGAACTTCAGGAGCGATTCATCCGTGAAGAAGGATATTTCGGGACCTGCCAAGACGCGCAGGCGATGAGGGGGGTGCATTCCGGGAATTTTATTTTCCGGGATGGCGCTCCGCCCAACATCGTGGATCTCTTTGAATGCGAGGCGGTCTCCCGCTTTCAGGACCCGGCCTTGATAACCGCCAAAACAGCACTCGAGGTTTGTGGTGAAGCTCCCGATTACACTTTCCAGGGAGATCGTTCCGGAAAAACCGATATAGTACCGAAGGCCTTCCACCACCTCCTGAACCCGCAGCAGACTGCCTTCAGCGGCCCGAAAGGATGTCCAGGGCCGGACGGGCTTATCATCGACGGTGGCCTTGACCCGGGCGCCCGTGATGGCGCAGGTCATGTCATGATGAAATCTTAAAGCGAAAGATGTGCCCATCACTTCCAGGGCAGGCGTGTCCTCAACGTGGCCGGTCAACCGTTGCAGCGCCCTGCAGGCATAATGATCCAGTGCGGATGACGGGGGGACGCCCACCGCAGCCTCGCCGAAACGTCCGCCGTCTACAATCAGCGACGGCCAGCCGGGATTGATGACTTCAATCATATTTTAATGAATTTCACCCTGTCGCCGATCTGCAGGAGACTGTGGGGTTCCTTTTGCGGATTAAACAGACTCAAGTTCGTCCTTCCGATAATGCGCCAGCCGGCAGGCGATGGGAAGGGATAAATGCCCGTCTGTCGCTGAGCAATCCCTACGGATCCCCCCGGAATTAAGATGCGGGGCGTCTCCAGCCGGGGTACATGGAGCCGCGGATCCAGTGTGCCCAGGTAGGGGAATCCGGGGACGAAGCCGACGGCAAAAACGGTATACACAATGCCGGTATGGATGTCGATGATCTCATCTTCCGGCAGCCCTGTATGGGTGCAGACAAAGGCCATGTCGAAGCCGTATTCGCCGCCGTAATGAACGGGGATTTCATGGGTGGCGGCCTCCGGGAGCGGACGAACGGACGGCGCCTGCTGATGTGCGTCCATGATCAGGGATGAAAGCCGCTCATAGGTTGTTTGCCGAAGATCAAAGTGGATCAGGCAGGACCGGAAACTGGGAATAATGTCGATGATGTCCTGCCGTTTCAGGGATTTGATGAGAGAATAGAAACGCCGGACCTTTTCATGAACCTCCAAATCGATGATGTCCCCGAAGAGAATCCGGATCCCGTCTTCGCCGTAGCGCGATAGATTCATCTTCCAATCAACTCAGATAAGGGCTTGGTCTGAATATTTGCCTGTGCAAACAGGGTCTTCATCTTTTCTGCGGCCTTGATGCTTTCCAGATTGTCGCCGTGGATGCAAAGGGTGTCGATGTCAAGGTCGATCCAGCGTCCATTCACGCTTTCGACCCCTTTTTCCCTGACCATTCTGACGGCCCGGGCGGCGATTACATCCGGATCCTTGAGCACGGCGCCCGGCTGCTTGCGGGAGAGAAGCTCCCCCGTGTCCGTGTACAGCCTGTCCGGATAGGCTTCGAGGGCGATCCTGAGTCCCTGCTGTTTGGCCGTCCTTTTGAATTCGGTCGCTTGCATTGTCGACAGTGTCAAAAAGACGGGATTGCCGAAGGCTTTGCCGATCCGACCGGCCAGCGTCAACAGCAGGTTCCCGTTGTTCACCAGGTCGTTGTAGAGGGCGCCGTGCAATTTGACATGCTGCAATGGAAGATCATGCAGGGCCAGGAACCCCTTCAGGGCGCCAACCTGATAGATTACATCATGAATCAATTCTTCCGGACCGACGTTCAGGGACCGCCTGCCGAAACCACGCAGGTCGGGATAACCGGGATGGGCGCCTGCCATGACGCCGTGTTCACGACAAAGACGGACCGTTTTTTCCATGACCGACGGATCCGCAGCGTGAAAACCGCAGGCGATGTTGGCCGAGGAAACATAACGGATGACCTCTTCATCCCGGCCGATGGTGTAAACCCCGAAGGATTCACCCATATCACAGTTGATATCGATACAATCAGGCATGACCATGTCCTTGCATATTCAGTCCGTTCGCGGGAGTTTCTGCTCAATTTCCAAAGCGGAAGCAGGGTATGAGAATACCCGCCGGGGCTCGCCCCTGTTGCCGAAAAAACATTTCAGAGGGGGAAACTATAAGCAGAACGACCGTGCGTGTCAATACAATAATGACCGCAAAATAAGAGAGATTGGGATTGCATTTTGCGGGTCGATATGGTTAGGTGCGGCAGGTGCCCAAGAGACATATTACGGAACGATTATTTTGTGTAAGCCGGCATGTACCGGCAAAGAAAGGAGTCAATGATGAAACGTCACGCAGGAATTTTAACGGTGTTGGCCATGCTTGTATGTGTCCTGGTCATGGCTGGTTGCGAACAAAAACCGAAAGCCTCATCTTCCATGCCGGCCCTCAACATGAAGGATGGTCTCTGGGAAATTACGACAACGGTTGAAATGCCGGGTATGCCCGCAGGCATGATGAAGCCGCACACCTCCACCAACTGCCTCAGCCAGAAGGATTCTGTGCCGAAGGGAAAGAACGAAACCGACTGCACCGTAAAGGATGTCAAAACGGATGGCAATACCGTCAGCTGGACAGTCGTTTGCAAGGAAGCCACCAGCAAGGGCAAGATCACCTATGCAGGCACCACTTACGAAGGGACGACCGAATCGACAATAAAACAGGAAGGCAAGGATATGACGATCAAAACCACGATGAAGGGAAAGTATATCGGCCCCTGCCAGAAGTAGTCAAAGTCCTTCATACGAGAAAATCAGCGGGCTGGATTCCGAAGGCCGAGGGATGAAGGCTTCTGGCGATGTTCCTGCGGAAGGCGCCCGTTTGGGGGTTCCGTTCCGAGAGGTTCGCCGTCTCCCCTTTTCGGAATTCACCCTCTCCGACCTCCTTCAGGAGAACGATCCGGGGTCGTCCGACCTCGGTGTTCTCCGGTGCGCCCGTAACCAGCCCCATTTCCCCCGTATCAAGCAACAGGAGCGTTCCCACAGGATACACCCCGAGCATTTGGATGAAGACCTTCAGGATGAGGGGGTCGAAATCCGTCCCCGCCCCCTCCAGCATGAGAGATAAAACCAGATCAGGGCTGAAAGCGACCGGCCGGTAGATCCGGGGTGAGGTCATCGCGTCGAAGACGTCCGTGATGGTCAGGATCCGCCCGAAGAGGCTGATGGGCTGCTTCCGGTTGGTCTGGGGATAGCCGGACAGATCGTATTTCAGGTGGTGCTCGAACGGGGGCAGGAGGATCTTGGCCTTGAGATCGCGGGACGCGTTCAGTTTGACGATCTGGCGGACACTGTTGATGGAATGCTCCTTGAGTTGCTCATATTCCTCGTCCGTCAGCTTGCCCGGTTTGATGATCAGGTCGTGGGGAACCTCCACCTTTCCGATGTCGTGGAACAGGCCGCAAATGCCGAGCCGCTCCATGGAGATCCGGGAGACGCCGATCCGCTTCCCCAGGCACATCGACAGGATCGCCACATTGACGGAGTGGGTGTAGGTGTAGTCGTCGTAATCGCGGATGGTGCTCATGCCAAAAAGGACAGAGTCGTCCTCGATGAGCAGATCGACCATGTTCTGGACCATCCGCTTCGCCTTGTGGACCCCCGCCCGCTGCTGGGAGGTCAGTTTCCCGGCCACCTCCTGGATGGAGGTCAGGGCGTGAGAGTACGACTCGCGTGCCCTCTCCCCACGTTCAGAGGGCTGCGCGGCGAGGTCCGGGTCCGCTTCGAGAATGATTTCGACCCAGGGGAACGTTCCCTCCTGCAGCCGCTCCTGCAGCCAGTTCAGGGGTTCATCCTGTCGCTCCGCCTGGTTGAGCAGACGGGCAAAGGCGACAATCTGCTCGGGGGCGGCCTCCCGGACTGCGGGATGGAATCGAAGTCCCTGAAGCGAACGCTGCTGAAAGTAGTTCAGCATCTCCTGGATGAGGGTCAGAATTTGCGTCCGACAAACGAACTTTTCCTCCTGCAGGTAAAACTGGCCGCGGGAGATCTGGAAGGTTAGACTGTCCTCTTCCCCGGCGGAACGGACGACCTCCACAAACTCCTTTACACATTCGAGAAGCAGCGGGTTATCGGACTGATGGATCTTGACCGTCTGGAGCAGCCGGAAGAGGGTCCGGAAGAAGATCTCCCCTGGCGGAATACGATCTTTTCCTGAATCGGTATTCAACGACCCGTCTCCTTTCTCCGCTTCTGCGCCTCTTCGATGGCATGACGATGCGCAAACCGTATACCGGAGAAAGGGCTCCGGGCAGCGCTCTCCAGAAGGGCCTGTGCGGCCTTCTCATTCGTCATCGCCATCAACGCCAGGGCTGCGCCCCGACGATGAAGGGAGTTGCCGATTCCCAGGAATGCCTTCCAGGCCTCCCCCAGAAGAGATTCCTGAAGGAACAGTAGGGAGCGGTTCGATCCGCATTGGCCCAGGGCCTGGTAGCAGGACAGGATGTGCTGCCGGTCTTTGAGTCTGATAGGTTCCTTTTCGAGGTACTTCAGCAGGAGCTCTTCGGCCAGCCGGTTTCTCCGTTTTCCCAGATGGTCAAGGATCAGGCGGCGGATCGGAAAACGCGAATCCTCGATCAGGGGAAAGAGCTTTCTGAGGTTCTGCGGGTCCCGGGTGACCAGGATGTGGATGGCATCCCTGCAGACCGATACCGAGGGGTGGCGGGTCAGGCCGAACAGAAGATCCGCGGGGCCCTGTCCGTCCAGACCCGTGAGCAGGGGAATAAGCTTCCGTAGCAGGGGCTCTTCCGCCTCACTCAGGAGATGGGCCATGGGCTGCAGATCCCGTTCCGCATGAATGCCGATAATTTCCGTGAGGAACTGCTCGACGATCGGGAGGTCCGTCTTCGCCAGCATGGGGCCCAGAGTGAGGACCACATCGGCAGGAAACCACAACAGCGCGCGGCGAAGGCAGTCCCGGCGGTCGGCTTCCATGACGCCGACAATGGGCCATGCCTGTTCGAGGGTTCCCAGCACTTCTGGTCCGGAAATCTTCTGACGGAAATCGTTTAGCAGCGGAAGGGTCCACTGATCCTCCGGCGCAACCGATTCCCGCAGGGCGTCGAGGTTTTCCAGAAATTTCAGGACAAAGGGAAACTCACCCTGGGCAAGGGCATAGGCAAACTCCTCGGCCAGAAATTCCAGGATGACGCCGAAGTTCTTCGGATCCCCCTGTTCCGTCAGGATGATCGTCAATACCTCGAGGACGTCTTCGGTATTATCCCTCGTTTCCTCCTCGAGAACCATTTCCCGGATGGCCTTTTCCTCTTCGGGGGTGATTTTCCAGAAAGCGGGCTCGGCCGCCTGAATCGCGATTTTTGCGACCGGGGCGGGTGGTTCCCGTTCTTCCTCCTCTGTGGTCCGGCTCTCTCCGGGGCTGGTTTTCAGGAGACAGAAGTCGATCAGTGGTTCGGCCTTCCAGAGAACCTCCACTTTCCTGTACCGGATATGGGGAAAAGCAGCTTCCCACAGCGCCGTGACCAGATCGCCTTCCGCTTCCTCCTTCGGGGTGCGGTACCGGATCAGCAGTTTGAGGAAAGAGCCCAGTTCCTCTGTGGTAAGGCCGCTGTGGAATTCAAGCCACAGGATGCCGTCCCGGAAGAGCTGAAACGGAAGATAATCGTTTTGAGGCGGGCCCTGATGCACGACCTCGCCCTCATAAAGGAAACGGTCCTCTTCCACATCGAGGTGCAAAAAATCGTGGTCGACAAGGAATCCGGCCAGGCGGCTCTGAACGGCAGCCACGGACTTCCGGCACGACGAATGCTCTTCGGGGTAGAGGGTATGGTTTCTCAGGGCGATGAACAGCGATCCGATCATATCCCGGATCTTCGGGATATCGGAGTCGGCGGAACGGGCTTCCGAAACAGGTGGGGTCTTCCCTGCGGGCAGGCCTTTCATGAACCTCCTCGACAATGCCGGCGCGGCATCCAGGCTGTACCGGCGAGCCGCAATATAGGAGAGAGTGGTCCCGATGTCAAGCGGAGAAAAAATTCTCATTCCGGACGATATAAAGTTCGGATCATGAAAGCAGATGCGGTGGAATATCTTGACACGGGATGGCTTTTTGGATAGACTCCCACCGCTTTTTATGAGCAATTTTGATAGATTATTGACGCCTTAATATGATATTTTTCACAGGGGAAGATGATCATGGAAGCCCAGCCCGAATTCCGGGAGCTTTACCAGGTCCAGACTGAAAACCGGCATCTGAAAGAAACGATCAGCGCATTGAGGGATGAACTGGAGAGCAATCGGATCGGTCATAAGATGGAAACACAGAAAGCCCTGGCAACGGCCAATGACGAGATCCTTCAAATCAAGGCAGTCGTCAGTGCGTTGAGGGACGCGCTCGAAAAAAAGCAGATCAGCCAGGAGGAAGACATTCAGAAAGCTCTGGCAGCACAAAATGATGAAAATGTTCACCTTAAGCTCTCGATCGTTGCGTTGCGCGATGAACTGGAATATGCCAGGATCACGCATGGAAAAAGCATTCAGAAACTGGAGCAGAGCGCCCGAGACGAGGTGAACCAGTTACGGCAATCCATCCAGGTTCTGCGAGAACAATTGGAGGCATATGAAAAAGACCAGGGATGCACAACCGCCTGATAAAGAGAAGCGCCTTTCCCAAAAGACCATCCGCCTGAAACCCCGGCAGATAAAACTTCTGCTGGAGGTATCAGAGAGGATGGCCGCCTTTGAAAGTCTCGATGACATGCTGACGGTTCTCGTGGAGATGGCAACCCGCGAAATGGATGCGGAACGGGGAACCATCTTCCTCAATGACAGCGACACCAAAGAACTGTACTCCCGTGTTGCCCAGGGAAATTTTCA
>CAYXQK010000087.1:0-9384 GCA_964467445.1 uncultured Syntrophaceae bacterium | reverse complement strand
GAAACCAGCACATCGGCGCCCTTCTTGACCAGCGTCCCGATGTCGACCGCCAGATAGACGTCTTCACCGGCGGCGGTGCTGTAGGAGAGAACACCGGGAAGAAGCGTGGCCGTAAAGTCGATATGCTGCTGCATCAGGCAGAAAAGACCGTTTTCCGCTTCGGCGACGACCTTCGTCACCTCTTCGCTCAGAAACACTTCGGCGGGAAGCAGGATTTTTAGTTTCATGTTATGTCCCCATCGCTTCGTCTACTGTGCCGATCATTTAGGGGGAGCCGATTGATAAAGCTCCTTCGTCTCGTTATCCGGAAAGTAAGCGGCCGCTTCATCGACCGTGCCGATCATATACAGTGAACTCTCCGGATAGTCGGCAAACTCGTCGTTGAGAATGCGCTCGCAGCCGTCCAGCGCGTCCTGAAGGGCCACCGTCTTGCCTGCCTTGCCGATGAACTGCTCCGTCACGTGGAACGGCTGCGTGAAAAACCGCTCCAGGCGGCGGGCCCGGTAAACGGTACGCTGATCCTCCCGCGAGAGTTCGTTGATGCCCAGCATGGCGATGATATCCTTGAGCTCTTCATAGAGGCTCAGATTCTTTCTGATTTCCTGTGCGATCAGGTAATGGCGCTCGCCGGCGATGTTCGGCATGAGCATCTTGGAGCCCGACTGCAGCAGATCGATGGCCGGATAAAATCCTTCGCTGGCACGCTTCCGGGACAAAACGATGGACGCCGTCAGATGGCTGAAGGTATGGGACGCCGAGGGGTCCGTGAAATCGTCGGCCGGCACATAGACGGCCTGGATCGACGTGATGGCCCCCGTGGTCGTGTTGCAGATCCTCTCTTCGAGCGCCGCCAGGTCGGAAGCCAGGGTCGGCTGATAACCCAGACGCGACGGCAGAAGCCCCATGAGCCCCGAGACCTCCTGTCCGGCCTGGATGAAGCGGAAAATGTTGTCTATGAGCAGCAGCACATCCTGACGTTCGTCGTCACGAAAATATTCGGCCATCGTAAGGCCCGTGTGGCCGACGCGGAAACGCGCCCCGGGCGGTTCGTTCATCTGTCCGAAGACCATGACGGTGTTCGGGAGGACGCCCGCATCCTTCATCTCGCGATAGAGTTCCTCCCCTTCGCGGCACCGTTCCCCGACGCCGCAGAAGATGCTGATGCCGTGGTGCTGCCCCACCATGTTGTTGATCATCTCCGTGAGCAGGACCGTCTTGCCGACGCCGGCCCCGCCGAAAAGCCCGGCCTTGCCGCCTCGCTCCAGCGGGCACAGGACATCCACGGACTTGATGCCCGTATGGAAGATCTCGGAGACGGTGGACTGCTGGGTGATGGGAACTCTTACCCCCTTGATGGATCGGGTTTCAGCACTCTTTAGCGCCTCAATATTATCGATAGTCTCCCCGAAGACGTTAAACATCCGGCCCAAAAGCTCCTTGCCCACCGGGATCATAAACGGCCCGCCCGTATCCGTTATGACTGATCCACGGGCCAGCCCCTGTGTCGGCATCAGGGAGATCCCCCTGACCGTTTCAGAATCCATCTGGACCATGACTTCGACACGAATCCGGCCGTCGTCTCCGGCAAGCAGGACGTTTCCGATGTCCGGCAGCCGGCCCCGTCCAAAACGGGCGTCTATGACGCTCCCGCGTATGGATATTACCGTTCCTTGATTCTGCTGATTTTCCACGTTCATCTCCTCTTAATCACCCGTTTTAATTAGCCAGTGTCCTGAATAGATCTTCGACTTTTTTCAAACCCTCCATGAGCCGGGCCACGACATAGCCCGTCAAGATAAACATGACGGCACGAATGATGTCATCGGTAAAGGGCATATCCTTCAGGAAAAGGGCATGACTCGCAATAATGAGAATGCCGAGAAACAAAGCCACCAGGACGCCCTTTTTCCTCCACCAGATCGCAGCCAGAATGATCGGGATATAGAAGAGGTGGGTGAAAATCACACCGACGCCCAGTGTTGCATGGTAATAATAGGTCAGAAAGCAGGCGGCCAGCAGGAAGAACCCCATCAGTGCAAGTTTGAAGGCGCTCCGTTTGCTGCCCGTCGGGTCTTCCATCCGCAGGGTCTTGACCGCACCGAGCTTTCTGTCGACATCACGGCTCACCAATTCCTGATATTTTTCCGTGATCTGATACGTCGCGTAATCAAACATCAGGATCGTCCGGTTCAGGCCTTCCGCCATCTGGTGCAGATCCACGCTGGTCTCGTAGGCCGTCCGGAACTCCGCGTAAAGCCACAGGTGCCTCCGCATCAAAATCAGCGCGTAGAGGGCCTCCTGCAGCGGGATTTTTTCCCGGTAGCGTTCTTCAGCATATCGGGCAAAAAAGCCCTTGGCCGTATCAAAGGGGTCTTTCGTGAAAAACATCTGCCGGAAATGGGTGTAAAAAAAGACGGCATGCGGGATGACTTTTTCCTCAGGAAGGTTGCGATACGACGGCGTCCTGCTATTTTTTCTCACATCAGCCGCCCACTGCCCGGCTATTTCCTCGCTCTTGGTTTCGATAAAATCAACCAGTTTTGTCGCATAGGTTGTCATATCTCCATCCTCTGTTTTTTGTATCAATGCAGAGCAACGGTCATGCCAGGACAGATTTTCGGATATGATTGTCTCAGGTAGCTGAATTTATTGCAGATGATTGGATTGGTAAAATGGCGGTACGATCCGGGGTTACGAAACAAGCGTCACGCGGATTGCACGATCGGAAGTGATGCAGACAGAATGAACTGATAGATGATTATTTAATACAGATACTTACAGGCAGCGACCTTTATGTCATCCCCTCACGACACAAAGGTCGCAACCCTCTTTCAATCCAATCCCTCACATTCCTCGTCGCACAGAAAACTGTTGGCTGCATGAAGATATTCTGCCAGCAACGGTTTGCTCACGACAAAGATATGCCCTATGTTTTTCTCGATGGTTCGGTTCAGGCCCCCCCGGGTCATCCGGATATTTCCGTCATGCGTCTGGCCCCATAACTGACTGGCAACGCAGGAACCGGGAGGGGCGATAGGATCCCGGGAACCCCGGTAATCGAAAATCTGAACCCCGCTTTTTTTCAGGGCGCCCATATCAACCGGTTTGCCGTCCAGCTCGGGGATTAGGGAGGAAAGACAGAATTTTCCCTCAACGATGGGATTGGTGAGAAACAAGTGGATCCACTCCCTGTGCGCCCTTGCCGGAAATTTTGTCCCATGGGTCAGCCAGTAAAGAAACGGCGCCGCATCCTCGATTGCATTGTCATAGATGGCACGACCGTAAAAACCGGTCATGACGGTATAATGCACCCCGGGCTGAATCTCGTTCATGCCGAATTCGATCATCTGGGGCGGCACATTGACGCTTCCGAAAAGCTCGTCCATGAGATAGGAGTCGTAATTCTGGCGTATAAAAGACCGCATGGGGCCGTGACCGCTGCCCTCATCATCGAAATGAACAGGCGCTGCCATCAGGGCGATCTTCTTAATATCCATTTTTTGACCCCTGGCGAGACGTTCTTCCGCCCGTCGCGCCAAATAAACGGTAACAAGAGTGCCACCCATGCAGTATCCCATGGCACAGATCTCCGCTTTGGGATGCTTCTTCTTGATGATTCTCAGGTTATGATCGTGAACCGTCTTGGCATAGAAATCGAAGCCGCGGTCCGTATCATCGGGCCCCGGAACGCCGAAATCGACCAGATAAATCTCGTACCCTTTCTTGAGCATGCCCGCCACCACGGACTTTCCCTCTGCCAGGTCGAACAGCTCCGGCTTGTTGATCAGGGGCGTGGAGATGTACAGCACTTTGCCGTTCGGCTTGATCCCCTTGGAACGAACATAATGGCGAAGACTGACATGGGCGATCCTCGATCCCGCGACGATCTCATAAGGGGAACATCCGATCTTGCCCTGAGTGGCTCTTTCGGAATATTCCTTGAGGTCAAAGGCATTGTGCCGGTGAAGCGTCTCGAAGCGTAACCGGTTTTCCGCCAGGTACTCCTCGAAGATCATGGCATCCGATCCGTCCTCGTTCTTTCTCATGAAGGGCAAATCCCTGCCGTCGAGGGGCGTTTCCGTGATCACCACGAGCAGACACTTCAGAAGTTCCTTCATGGCCCTCAATCGCGTCAATCCCATTGAATTATAGGCGGCTTCCATCTGGGCAAACTCGTGAACATATTCTTTGAGCATCGCATGCCCTTCCGGCGTCGTGGAGATGCGACGGGCCTTGTCGCGATCAAAATGGCCGTCCTGCATGAAGTAATCGCAGAGAAAATAAATGAGACGCGAATAATTCTTGTAGATCCAGCCGTTCAGGTCCCGATAGAGATCCGGATCTCTTCCGGAGCGCACCGACAGCCGGGCGTGAGCCTTCATGGGATCGAGGACAAGGGCCGTCAGAAAAGTGTTCTGCAGGCTGGCCAAAACGGCCAATGGACCGAACAGACCATAGTTTTCGCTTACGGAAGCCAACGTCTGTTGATACTGAAAAAGCGCCTTGGCCTGTGCACCGGCCACCATGCTCTTCCAGGGCAGCGCCGTTTTGAGTCCCTCGCGGTTGTCGGCAGGGGTCGCTCCCATCGGGATCAGCAATGAACTTGGCGATATTCTCTCTGCGCTTTCCATCATTCCCTCCTTTGATGAATTGGCCTCCCCGTTGCCTTGTGAAAGTATCAGATTTATATTAAAAATCAAGGAATTCTTGTGGAAACCCTTTGTCATGCCAACCTCTGCCAAATTTATGGCCGCCTTTTCATTATTTCATTGACACATCCGCCTGTTCTGATTATACTCCCGCAGTCAAAAAGCAGCATCTTATCAAACCAAGCAAAATAGTTAGATTCCCCTTCCCCAGCAGGAGGAAACAAATGGGAGAGTCCAGCTCTTTTACCCACTCCTCTCCCCGCTTGCGGTTCATTTTGTCGTCGGTCAGGGTATGACTTTAAAATTTCTTGAATCACGAAAAACAGGAACTCACCCGGAGATTTTTTTAGATCGAATCGGGCATTCCATCCGTCCTCCATTTCAAACCAGTTCTCTCAGCGGATATGAACGGGAAATGCACGCCGTGCATTTCCATAATAATATTGGGCGTGAAAAGTTTCCATCGTCATTAGAACGGAAAAATCACAAAGGAGGAGGGTTATGAACGTAAAGGATTGTATTGCAGTTGTTACAGGGGGTGCATCTGGATTAGGGGAGGCGACCGTACGCAATTTCGTCAGTCAGGGAGCGCGTGCGGTTATCCTGGATATTCAGGTGGACAAGGGCGAAGCGCTGGCAAAAGAGCTGGGGGCTAATGTGGCCTTTGCCAATGCAGACGTCACGAAAGAGGAAGACGTGCAGGCCGCGATCGCCAAAACCATCGCAGCTTTCGGCGGGATCAATGTCGTGGTCAATTGCGCCGGCGTTGCAGATCCGGGCAAGGTCCTCGGCAGGAAAGGCCCCATGACGCTTGACTTTTTCAAGAGGGTCGTGAACATTAACCTGATCGGCACCTACAACGTCATCCGACTGGCCGTTGAGAAAATGAATGAAAACACCCCGAACGCAGAGGGCGAGAGGGGCGTTATTGTCAATACGGCGTCGGTTGCCGCATTTGACGGCCAGATCGGCCAGCCGGCCTACGCAGCATCCAAAGCGGGCGTCGCCGGCATGACCCTTCCGATTGCAAGAGAGTGCGCCGGCTATGGCATCAGGGTCATGACGATCGCCCCCGGTATCTTCGATACCCCGATGGTTGCAGGTTTGCCGGAGGATGCGAGGATCGCCCTGGGCAAAATGGTTCCGTTTCCGCCACGTATGGGAAGGCCGCCCGAATATGCGCGTCTGGTCCAGCACATCATTGAAAATACCATGCTCAATGGGGAAGTCATCCGGCTTGACGGTTCCATCCGCATGGCGCCAAAATAATTGCGGGACGCCTCAGGCGCCCGTCTCAGCGTATGCAGCGGCGGACCGGTATTGTTCAACAGGTCCGATAACATTTGCAACTTAAATTACATACGGACAGAAGGAGGAAAACATGAGGAGAGTCGCTATTATCGGCGGAGGCCACACAAAATTTATGTTTAACTCGCCGCAATCGGGGATCGAAATGCTTGCGGAAGCGTCCATGGACGCTATCACCAAATCAAATTTGAAGCCCAAAGATATTCAGGCCATCTATTGCGGCAATGTTTTAGGCGATTTTTCCGAAGGGCAGGGCATGATCCAATCTTATCTTGCCGACGACATCGGATGTTTCAATGTTCCGGCCAGCCGGTTCGAAGGCGCCTGCGCCTCGGCGACCATGGCCATCCGGGACGCGTTCATGTGGGTTGCATCGGGTCATTACGACATCGTGCTGGCCGGAGGCACGGAAAAGGCAACGGCCATGGGGACGTCACTGGCGACCAGAACGTTTGCCATGTTCAGCGACGGCCGCTATGAATTCCCATCGGGGATCAACTTTCCCGGAATATTTGCCATGCTGGCACATCTGTATTCAAGCAAGTACAATATTCCGTTAAAGAAACTCAAGGAAATACTGGCGCTGGTATCGGTTCAGTCCCATTTCTACGGCATGAAGAATCCCCATGCCCAGTTCCAGAAGGAAATTACAGCGGAACAGGTTTTACGGGGCTTTACGGTTTCTTCTCCGTTGCAGTTGCTGGATTGCTGTCCCTTTTCCGACGGGGCGGCGGCGCTTGTTTTGGCTTCGGAGGACGTGGCAAAGAAGCTGACCGACAAGCCGATCTACTTTGCCGGCGTCGGCCAGGCTTCGTCAGGAAAGATGAGCGCGCAATACAAGTATCTGCCCCGGTTGCGGGCGCGGGAGGTTTCGGTGAAGCAGGCCTATGACATGGCCGGTCTGGGGCCGAAAGACATCGATGTTTGCGAGCTTCACGATTGTTTCAGCATCGCGAGCCTGATCGCAGCGGAGAGTCTCGGTTTTGCCGATTTCGGAAAAGCCGGCGAACTCTGGGAAAAAGGCGAGACCAAAATCGGAGGAAAAATCCCGATCAACATCTCCGGCGGATTGAAATCCAAGGGTCACCCCATCGGCGCTACCGGCGCGTCTCAGGCCTATGACATTGTCCGCCAGCTCAGAGGCGAACTCGTCGATGAGGGAAGGCAGGTAGAGGGCGCCAAGGTGGGTCTCGTGGACACATTAGGCGGAGACGGCGTCATTGTTAACCTGATTCTTAAAGCTGATTGATCACGCGAAGGAGGAAAATAAGATGTCATTTAAAATAGAATATAAGCTCTCGCACAAAGCTTATTACGATGCGCTTAAAAAAAGCAAACTACTGGGGTTGAAATGCAAGGATTGCGCGACCGTTACCTGCCCGCCGAAAATGACCTGCCAGGAATGCACCGGCACCAACCTCGATATTACCGAATTGAGCGGCAAGGGAAAGATCGCAACCTTCACGACCTCTTACGTGGCCCCGCTGGGCAGAGAAGTCGAAGCCCCCTATACCATCGTGCTCGTTGAACTTGAAGAGGGTCCCTGGATCATGGGCAACCTGATCGACATCGACCCCGCCAAGGTCGGCATGGAATTGATCGGACGAAAGGTCAAATTAGGTTTTAAAGTGTTCCCGGGAGACCTGTACTCAGCCGGCGAAGGGGTCAGGCCGCTCTTCAGTTTCGCCGATTAATTCGCATATGCAGGCCGGCGTCGTGACCGGGATTGATTTGACCCAAACATTCTCAAGATGCGGCGCCGGTCGCAGCCCCTGTTTCACCGGCGGGGTTCGTGAAATGCGCACGATTTGCTTACTTTCTAATTAGAGGAGACAAATGGTATGAGCGAAGAAAAGAAGAAAAAGAAAGCCATGAACCGGCTCAAAACGATGTACCCCCTTCGGGCAAACATCGATCAGGCCTACGAACGCAGCGTAGAAGCGACCAAGGCCGGGAAACCCACGGCATGGAGCATGGTCAACTGGTGGGAGGCCGACCCGATCCTCAAGGCCATGGACATAGAGATCGTCTATCCGGAAAATTTTGGCGCCGTTTGCGCCGCTATGGGGAAGGCCCAGAAATATCTGGACCGCTCGGATGCGGAGGGCTTTCCGACCCATATGTGCGGTTACGCCCGCAACGGCATCGGCTACACGGCGGAGATGACCGAGTTGGGGCATATTCCCTCCGATGCCCCCATGGGCGGCATGCCCAAACCCATCCTGCTGCTCGCTTCCGGCGCCCTGTGCGACGCCCGGATCAAGTGGTTTCAATCCCTGGGGCGTTATCTGGACGCCCCGGTGTGGTCTGTCGAGTTGCCCCATCCCGGCGTGGAAGAAAGCCAGTTGCCGGGCGTCCGGGAGAAATCGATCCAGTTTATGGTCAAGGAATTAAGAGAGCTCGTTACCTTTCTGGAGCGCCTGACGGGCCGAAAGATGGACTGGGCCAAACTGGAGGAAATCGCCGACGACCTCATCGAAATCAACCGGATCTGGTATGAGATCAATGAGTTCCGCAAGGTGAGGCCTTGTCCCATGCACTCCCGGGACTTCTGGAGCTGCATGAATGCGTCCCTATATCCTGCGGGAGATACAAAAGTATCGTTAAAGTTGTACCGGGACATGTATGATGAGGTCAAAGACCGGGCCGCCAACAAGATCGGCGCCGTCGAGAATGAAAAATACCGGATGGTTTTTGGTGAACTGCCACCCTGGCATGCCCTCAAAATATTTGACGAATTGGCGGAAAGAGGCTGGAATTTCGTCGTCGAGAGCTGGGCCTATCACGCACCCAAGCCGATTGATTACAGCAAGATCAGCGACCCCTTGGAGCGTATCGCCACGCAGACCTACCAATGGCTGACCGGTTATTTCCCGGACGCCCTCCGAGAGAAGGAATACATGGGGTACTTTGCCTATCCGTACCTCGAATGGGCGAGAACGTATCAATGTGACGGGGGGCTGTTTCATCCGCTGCTGACCTGTCGCACGGCGACCAATCACCTGGTCCTTGCCCAGGACCGGCTGTTGAACAAGCTGCATGTGCCATCCCTGGTTGCAGAGGGGGACATTGTCGATCTCAAGCTTTTCGATTACGCCGATACGATGCGCAAGGCCGTCGTGCTCGAGGAGATGATGGATCATTACAAGAAGGTCCGGCAGGAAAAAGGATTTGAGTGGTAACAGGCAGACAAAATTAGCGATAAGGAGAATTTACCGATGACTGTAAAAGAAAAGAAAGGACTTGCACGGGCCAAGGAGCTCTATCAGGACCGGTCGCAACGGGCGAAAGAACTCAAGGCAGAGGGAAAGAAGGTCATGGGATATTTCTGCCTGTACCCCGTTCTGGAAATATTTACTGCTTTTGACATTGTCCCTTTCAGGATCCTGGGAGACATGGGGGAACCGATCACCAAGGCAGATTCCTG
>CAYXQK010000086.1:0-3919 GCA_964467445.1 uncultured Syntrophaceae bacterium | reverse complement strand
GAATTCTCGCGGCAGTCTGAGGCCAGGGACATCGAAGTTCTGCAAAAACAGGGAGTCCAGGTGGTCACCGTGGACAACGCAGTGCTCGACCAGTGGCGACAGCTCATTGACGGGGTCCTGCCGCAGGTACGGGGTTCGTTCCTGCCTGCGGAAGCCCTCGATGCTGCGCTCAAGCGACGCGACCAGTGTCGCCGGCAGGCGGGCAAGGCTGGCGGCCCTTGACAGCGCGCTCCCTTATCCGCGGCACCGGGCAGGGAGCCCTCGTCGCCGCCTTCATGCTGCTCACGGCAGTGCCGCTGGTAAACTTCCTCGGGCGTCCGCTCGCCGGCTTTCACATTCCCGGTTCTGCAACCTACACGCAGCAGCTCACCTTCTATCTGGCTTTCCTTGGCGGTCTCGTTGCCACCTGGACGGGAAAACAGCTGACGCTTTCCACTGCCGGTTTGCTCCCGGAGGGTACTGTGCGGAGGTGCGCAGAGTACTTTTCGACCTGCGCTGCGGCCTCAGTCACGGCAATGCTGACGTACGCCAGCGTCAGTGTGGTGCTGGCCGAGCGTCAGCAGGGAAATATGCTGTCCTTTGGGCTGCCGACCTGGATCAGCGAGAGTGTGATGCCTCTTGCGCTGGGACTGATGACACTGACCTATGTCCGCAAGTCCTCCAGGGGCTGGTCCGGACGGGCTGGTGCGGTTGCCATCGTGGGTGCTGTATTCGCGCTCGGGCTGATGCGCCCGACGAGCCCTGTCACCTGGCTTTTGTGCTTACTGCTGCTGGCAGCGACGCTGCTCGAGTTGCCCGTCTTCGCTGCGATGGCAGGCCTGGGCATGACCCTTTTCTGGCGGGAGTCCACGCCGGTGTCGGCGGTCACTGCTGAGATCTACCGGCTGATCGCGTCGCCGACACTTCCCGCTATCCCGCTTCTGACCGCAACCGGTTTTGTGCTCGCCGAAACGCAAGCCCCGCACCGGCTGGTGCGCTTCTTTCACGCGCTGTTCGGCTTCATGCCCGGTGGTGTCGCGGTGCTGGTGAGCGCGGTCTGTGCTTTGTTCACCGCCTTCACCGGCGGCTCAGGCATCACCATCATCGCGCTGGGCGGGCTGCTCTATCCGATTCTCATTGAAGATGGCTACTCAGAGAAGTTCTCGCTGGGTCTGGTTACCGCAGCGGGCAGTTTGGGTCTGCTCTTCCCGCCGAGTCTGCCCGTGATCCTCTACAGCGTGGTTGCAAAGGTTCCAGCTGACCAGCTGTTTATTGCCGGATTGGTACCGGGATTGATTCTCCTGTTGCTGGTGGCGGCCTATGGCATCATCTTTGGCCGCAAACTCCGGACTCCGCGTCAGCCATTCATGTGGAATGAGTTGCTGAAGGCGACCTGGGGTGCCAAATGGGAGCTCTCCATCCCTCTGGTGATGGCCGTGCTGTTTGGTACCGGGCTCGCTTCGCTGCTGGAGACTTCCGCTTTTGCCTGCGCCTACTCTATCGTCATCGCCTGTTTCATCCAGCGGGATCTGCACCCGTTTTGGGAGCTGCCGCCGGTTCTGCTGAAGGCCACCGCGCTTGTTGGCGCGGTGCTGATCCTGCTCAGCTGCGCCATGGGACTCACCAGCTACCTGGTGGATGCCCAGGTCCCCGCCCAGCTGCTGACCATGGTTCAGACCCGTATCCACTCGCCGCTGGTCTTCCTGCTCGCGCTCAATGTGGTGCTGCTGGTGCTGGGAAGCGTGCTCGAAATTTTCTCAGCCATCGTTGTCCTGACGCCGCTGATCATCCCGCTCGGTACGGCCTTCGGGATCCATCCGGTGCACCTGGGGGTCATCATCCTGGCCAATCTGGAACTCGGTTTTCTCTGCCCGCCGGTGGGCCTCAACCTGTTCCTCTCCTCGTCGCGCTTTAACAAACCCATGGTCGCGCTCTACCGCTATGTCCTGCCGTTTCTCCTCATCCTTGGCCTCGGCGTGCTCCTCATCACCTACGTCCCGGCCCTCTCGCTTGGGGTGCTGAGCCTTTTTGAAAACCCGTAACTGTAACCGTGTTGCTGGCGGAGAGATCATCTGAGCCAGCGCGGCACAATCCCCCGGTAACGTCCGAGATGGTCTGCTCCTGCACCGGTACAGCCCGCTCGCAGCCCTGCATACTGAAATCAACTGTCCGGGGTTTGCAGTCAAACTTTTTGAATGGCAGCTTTCGTGCCATAGTCTTCAGAATACCGGGTAAGCTCAGTCAATGCCGCATCTCCAAGCTATCGCCCATGCCTGGCGCACCATAAAAAAGGGCTTAGCCACAGGCTGAGCCCTTTTTTAGACAGAAGCGAAACAGCAAAATTTTATTTACTCTCGCAGGCATCGCCGATGCCGTTGCCATTACAGAAAATCACGACGCGTGACATGGCCTGCAACCGGTTCTGCTTGGTGATCTTTTATGCTATGTTCATCGCATCCAACCTCTCTTTCCAGTATCAAAACGTTCGCATCTATTTTGTCCAGGGCACCAGCGTGATATCCATGGGAATTTCCTTTGCCGTCCCGTCGCCCAGCGTGAGCGGCTCCTGATCCATGCCCCACCAGTAGTCGCCCTCTTTCATGACCGGCGGCATGGTATCGGTCTGCAAAATAGCTACATACAGCATATACTGACCCTTGAGGCATTTCATGCGATAATAGGTGCAGGCGGGCACTGTCAGAGTAAACGGTGTGTCCACGTCAATGACGGGATCCTTCACCTGGCAATCGGAATTGCCCCCATCTGGCTGCCTGTTGGGCGGCCATGTCCAGGTGTCAGCAGCATACAGGAAGGCCATGAGCTGAGCGGGCTTCACCGCAAGCTTCTCGGGCACCCTGACGGTCAGCTTGATCTGATCGCAAGAAGGGCAGACATCAATTCGGGGGGGCGATTTTTTGAATGCCATGCTGTCGCAGGGCCCCCAGCAGTTGCCTTCTTCGGCGCAGACCTGTGCGCCGAGCCTGAAATTCTTGCCAATGCACTTCCTGGTTGCACCCGGCATGCACGTCGCCTCTTCAGTGCAGGTTGCTATGGGCGTCGGAGCGTCGCGCACGCAGCGCACGTCGGCAAATGTATTGATATGGTTCCAGCAGACAGCGCCATTCTCGAACATGATCGTGCCATACCAGCCCTTGGTCGGATCATCAGGACACCGGGTTGAGGAAGCATACTCAAGCGGATGTCCCTTCGAAGCAGGGTCGGGCTTGTTGCAGGTGCCGGTAAGCTCCGGGGGCCAATAGCAGCCCTCAGCAGTCCCTGTGCCGGGGCCTCCGTACAGGGTAACGGGCATGCATGCTGGATCGTTCATATCGGAGCTGACACTATCATTAACCAACGGACATTCACCGCCGGTCTCGGTGGCGGGATTGCCCCTGACCAGTGTGCGCAGCTCTTCAATAGTGGGCAGGCGCCAGTCGGCATAGCCGCCGAAGGCCACCTGCTCGCAGTACCGTACCGCATCAGCAGGCTCGACACCGCCCTCTGTATTGTCATAGCCGTCCTTCTGCGGGTCCTGCCAGCACAGGCCCGAGCTGTCGTCGCACCAGACTGAATAATAGGTGCACTGGCATGCATCCCAGCCCTTGCCGTCATCCCTGCATGTCTGCTCTTTAACTGTACCGTCGGGGCAGTAGCAGGACTGTTTCAGCCCGGGCTCGCAGGATGTCTCCTGTTTGCAGCCGGCGCCGCACAAGACACAGACTGAAAGCAATAGAACTATTAAATAATTTCCTGGTCGTTTCATCTTCTCCTCCTTGCCGGCTGATGCCGGCCGTAAAAATTCATACATGCTGGCTCCTCGCGCCTGTTGCCCGCGCTTGAGTTATCCCTGCCATTTCCACCGCAGGTCGCAGATTGAATCCCCCTTTACCAGGGTCTTGGTGCGGTAATAGCCGACACGCATGGTCATGCCCGCAACATA
>CAYXQK010000085.1:0-11048 GCA_964467445.1 uncultured Syntrophaceae bacterium | reverse complement strand
GAAAACGATGTGGATGATATGAAGCACATCGCCCTGGTCAAAGGAGACATTCAGCCGGAAGATGAGGTGCTCGTGCGGGTTCACTCCGAATGTGTCACGGGCGATATATTCGGTTCGGAGCGTTGTGATTGCGGCGATCAGCTGCACCGGGCCATGGAGATGGTGGAGGAGGCGGGCAAAGGCGTGATTGTTTACATGCACCAGGAGGGACGCGGCATCGGCCTGGTCAATAAGATCCGGGCCTATGAACTTCAGGAACGCGGCGCGGACACGGTGGATGCCAACATCGAACTGGGCTTTAAGGCGGATCTGCGGGAATACGGCATCGGCGCGCAGATCCTGGTCGACCTGGGCGTCCGGAAGCTGCGCCTGCTGACCAATAATCCAAAAAAAATCGTGGCACTGGAGGGATACGGCATCGCCATCACCCAGAGGGTCCCCATTGTTATTGAACCAAATGAAAACAATATCCGCTATCTGGAAACAAAGAAACAGCGGATGGGACATATTCTTTAATTTTAGGGGGAGACGAACCATGCCAAAAATCATCGAGGGAAAACTGGTTGCCAAAGGGATGAAGTTTGCCGTTGCGGCCAGCCGCTTTAACGACTTTATCTGCGGAAGGCTTATCGATGGCGCGGTAGACGCCCTGACCCGGTCCGGGGCGGATGAAAAGGACATTCAGATCTACAAAGTTCCCGGCGCCTTTGAACTGCCCCTCGCCGCCAAGAAGCTGGCGAAAAGCGGGCGATTCGACGCCGTGATCTGCCTGGGTGCGGTCATCCGGGGCGCCACGCCGCATTTTGAGTACATCAGCGCCGAGGTTTCCAAAGGCATTGCCTCCGTCGGCCTGGAAACAGAAGTCCCGATTGCCTTCGGCGTTCTGACCACGGATACCATCGAGCAGGCGATTGAAAGGGCAGGCTCCAAGGCCGGCAATAAGGGCTGGGATGCGGCGATCTCAGCCATTGAAATGGTCGATCTGCTGAAAAAAATCTGACGGACAACAAAAGGCGTTCATGCACTTCAGACGGAAGGCAAGGGAAATTGCCTTGCAGGTTCTCTACGAACTGGATGTAGTAAGGATGGAGGTTCCGGAGGCGGTGTCGCTCTTCTGGAGCCACTTCACGGCGCCGGAAGAGGTCTTTGAGCCCTTCTGGGACTATTTCGATAACCTGGAAGACACGCGCAAGCATCATTTGAAAAGCTTTATCGTGTCTCCGGAAACGAAGTTATTCTCAACCCTGCTGATCGAGGGGGCATGGCTCAACAGACATGAAATTGATAAGGTCATCAGCGACTGTTCCGAGCACTGGTCCATCTCACGCATGTCCAAGGTAGATCGCAGCATCCTGCGAATGGCGGTTTACGAACTTTTGTACTGCGAAGACATTCCCCCAAAAGTAACGCTGAACGAAGCCATCGATCTTGGCAAGACCTACGGCTCCGAGAATTCCGGGTCATTTATAAACGGGATTCTGGATGCCCTCTACGGCAAGCTGCAAGAGACCGGAAAGAAGCATGAAAACACGGGAGCAGAAGATGGAAAAAACAATGAATGACAGATATAACCCCCAGGAAATTGAAGAGAAATGGCAAGCACGCTGGGAAGACAACAAAGCCTTTAAAGTCACGGAAGATCCCCGCAAGAAAAAATATTACCTCCTCGAGATGTTCCCGTATCCCTCCGGCAGGATCCACATGGGCCATGTGCGGAACTATACCATCGGCGATGTCGTCGCCCGTTACAAAAAAATGAAGGGTTTCAACGTCCTGCACCCCATGGGCTGGGACTCTTTCGGGATGCCGGCGGAGAACGCCGCCATTGCTCACGGCACCCACCCGGCCACCTGGACGAATGAAAATATCGCATTCATGAAACAACAGCTTAAGCGGATGGGATTCAGCTATGACTGGGACCGGGAGATTTCCACCTGTGAACCCGAATATTACCGCTGGGAGCAGCTGTTTTTCCTCTGGATGTACGAGAAAGGGCTTGCCTATAAAAAAAGCTCCACCGTCAACTGGTGCTCCCGGTGCCAAACTGTCCTCGCAAATGAACAGGTCGAGGCGGGGCTCTGCTGGAGATGCGAAACGGAAGTGGGTGAGAAATTTCTGGATCAGTGGTTTTTCAAGATCACCGCCTACGTGGAAGAGTTGCTGGATGATTGCGACAGACTTCCGGGCTGGCCCGAACGGGTCCTGACGATGCAGCGGAACTGGATCGGCAAGAGCCTTGGCTGCCACATCACATTCCCCATGGTGGACGGCGACGGGGCGATCAAGGTCTTCACCACCCGCCAGGACACGATCCACGGGGCCACCTTCATGCTGGTGGCGGCTGAACATCCGCTCGTCATGGCGCTCATAAAGGGGAAACCCCGGGAAGGCGAGGTGCGCGCCTTTGTGGAAAAGGTCAAGAAGCAGGACAAGATGATGCGCACCTCCGAGTCCTACGACAAGGAGGGGATCTTCCTCGATGCCCACTGTCTTAATCCCCTGACCAACAAGCGTATGCCGATCTTTGCCGCCAATTTTGTGCTGGCCGACTACGGCACCGGTTGTGTCATGGCCGTACCCGCCCATGACCAGCGGGATTTTGAATTTGCCCAGAAGTACAGCCTGCCGCTCATTGTGGTCATTCAACCCCCGGACAAAACCCTGAATACCCATAACATGCAGGAGGCCTATGTGGAAGAAGGCATTCTGGTTAATTCGGGAAAGTTCGACGGCGTGAAAAACACGAAGGCCCTTGACGCCATTGCCGTACATCTGGAATCCATCGGCCGTGGTCAAAAAACGGTGCAATACCGCCTGCGCGACTGGGGTATTTCCCGGCAGCGTTACTGGGGCGCCCCCATTCCCATGATCAACTGTGAAAAGTGCGGCACCGTGCCTGTCCCCGAAGCGGACCTGCCGGTGATCCTGCCCCGGGATGTGGAACTCACGGGTGCAGGCGGATCCCCCCTGGCCAGGTACGATGCCTTTATCAACACGGTCTGTCCGAACTGTCAGGGACCGGCCAAACGGGAAACCGACACCATGGACACCTTTGTCGAGTCTTCCTGGTATTTCGACCGCTTCTGCTGCGCCCATTATCACGAGAAACCCGGCCTAAACCGGCAGGCACTGGACTACTGGATGCCCGTAGACCAGTACATCGGCGGGATTGAACACGCCATCCTGCATCTCCTCTATTCGCGCTTTTACACAAAAGTGTTAAGAGATTTCGGTGTGATCGGGGTTGATGAACCCTTTACGAATCTCCTCACCCAGGGCATGGTCTGCAAGGAAACGATGCGCTGCACCGAGCACGGGTATCTTTTCCCCGAGGAAGTCATCGACGGCAGGTGCAAGCACTGCCGGACGGAAGCGGCAATCGGCAAAACGGAAAAAATGTCAAAATCCCTGAAGAATGTCGTTGATCCCGATTATCTCATCAACCGCTACGGCGCTGATACGGCCCGCATGTTCTGCCTTTTCGCCGCACCGCCGGAAAAAGACCTGGAATGGAGCGACCAGGGTGTGGAGGGCTCCTTCCGCTTCCTCAACCGGACCTGGCGCATCATCGTCGATTACCTGGACGATATCGGAGGCATCCAGCCCTTCCGGGGGCAACAGGAGGATCTGGGAGAGGATCTTAAAAACCTGAGGCGAAAGACGCACCAGACCATCCGGAAAGTAACCGGTGATATTGAAGATCGCTTCCATTTCAATACGGCAATCAGTGCGATTATGGAACTGGTCAATGTCCTTTATCAACTCCGCCGTCCGGAAAAAGAAAACCTCAAAGCCCTGTCGGTCATCCGGGAATCCGTGGAGGCCGTGATCCTTCTGCTGGCGCCGCTTGCCCCCCATATCACGCAGGAACTTTGGGGAATGCTGGGCTATAAACAGAACCTCGTCGAGGCGGACTGGCCGGTTTATGATCCGAATGTCGCCTCGGAAGAGCAGATTACCATTGTCATTCAGATCAACGGAAAAGTGAGGAGCCGGATGATCGTCGCGGCGGATGAGGAAGTTGAACAGATTAAAATACTGGCCCTGGCGGACGAAAAGATTGCCGGCTTGATCGCCGGCAAGGATGTCCTGAAGGAGGTCTATGTGCCCAAAAAGCTCCTGAATATTGTGGTGAAGGGTTAGAAAAGTGCTGAATCCCGGAAAAGACGGAGGCTTGAAAGGCGTGAAATGGTCACACCTGAAATGGGTCGTTCTGCTCTGTTGTTTTTTGCTGGTCGTCGCCTGTGGTTATGGTTTTATACCCGACGGAGAGGCCATCGATAAAAAAATCCAGAAAGTATTCGTCGACGTCTTCATCAATAAAACCAGCGAAGCCAATATCGAGAACACATTCCGGACGGCTTTTATCGATCAGTTCATTCAGGGACGAAGGTTCAAGCTGGCGGGCAGCCCGGGCGAGGCGGACGCCATTCTCAAAGGGAGCATTGAAAGCCTTAGCGCAGCGGCCCTGTCCTACCAGGCCACAAGCCTGGCCGCCGAGGACCGGATAACCGTCGTTCTGTCCCTTACTCTGGAGGCACAGAATCCCAAAAATGTCATCTGGGCAAACAGCAGTTTCTCCGGCCTCCAGGATTATATCATGGGCAATAACCTGTCCATTGCCCAGGCCAATAAAAAGAATGCCCTCATCAAGCTGTGTAACGACACAGCGGAGAGGGCATACAGGCTTATGATGTCGGGCTTTTAAAGAACGCTAACCGGCGAGGGTATTCGTCTTCCGGGTGAGGCGGGAAATCTTGCGGGACATGGTCTTCTCGTGAAAAACGCCCGTTGCCGCGGCCTTGGCAAGGAGGGGTATGGATTCGGCTAAAGCTGTTTTCGAGGCCTCCTTGTCTTTCGCCTCGACGGCGTTGAGGACGGATTTTACCGCCGTCTTGACCCTGGATTTGACCGCTATGTTTCGCTCGCGGTGTTCCTCATTCTGCTTGCTTCTCTTGATCGCGGACTTGTGTGTGGCCAAAAAACATCCTCCTTCGAGCTTCTTTTGATATGGAGGCAAGCTTTTATCGGAATTGCGGGCTCCTGTCAAGCCCTAATTGACGGCAGGAAATCGATAAGGCGAGACCGCTGAAAAACGGCTTCGCCGCGTCTCAAAAATCTTTTCCGCTAAGAGAACGACCAGACATAATCATGATTCATGACAAGCCGCTAACGTAATCTCTGGAAAGGCGGAAAACATTTGATTCGCCGCTTGCGAACCATTGTTCAGCGGTTATGGAAAGGTCACAAAGCATGTATTCGGACAACAAAATCCATATCGTTGAAGTCGGCCCCCGTGACGGCCTCCAGAATCTGAGCGGCTTTGTGAAAACGGAAAACAAGATCAGCCTGATTCGGCGCCTGGCCGCCAGCGGCATCCGGGAGATCCAAGTAGGCGCCTTTGTCAGCGATAAGGCCATTCCACAATTCAGGGATATGCGAACCGTAATGGCCGGTCTTCGTGACCTCCGGGATGTCACCTTGACGGCGCTGGTTCCCAATCTTCATGGCGCCAGGGCTGCCCTGGCCTCCGGCATCCGAAAACTCAATTTTTTCTTTTCCGTGAGCCGGTCCCATAATCTCAACAATGTCCGGCAGACTCCGCAGGAATCGCTCACCGCCCTCAAAATTATCCGGGATGAGTTATTGTCGGAAACGGATATGGTCGTTCGCATCGATCTCGCCACTGCCTTCGGCTGTCCTTTTGAGGGAACCATAAAAACCGGGGTTATCCTCGATTATTTGCACCAGGTTGTCTCCCTGGGATTCCGGGAGGTGACCCTCTGCGATACGGTGGGGTTCGGCCATCCGGCCCTGGTCGAATCCGTCATCACCGCCTGCCGGGAGCATTATCCGGAGGTTGTCTTCGGCGTCCATCTGCACAACACCCGGGGGCTGGCCCTCGCCAATGCCCTGAAGGCCTATGATGTGGGAATTCGGTCTTTTGACGCCGCCATCGGCGGACTCGGCGGCTGCCCCTTCGCTCCCGGCGCCTCCGGAAATGTGGCCACAGAAGATATCGTCTTCATGTTCGATGCCATGGGCCTGTCTACGGGAATTGATCTGCCGTCCCTGCTGGGGGCGTCGCAATATCTGCAGGAGACTCTGCCGGATACGCCCATGGCCAGCGCCCTCTTCCGGGCCGGCCTGCCCGGGAAGGCCATATTGTAGGTGCGGATGAAAGTCAGGAAAGGCGAATAACAGAACCAGGAGGACCTCCTCGATGCTGTCTCGTGAAACCACCATTTTGATCGTCGTGGACATCCAAGGCAACCTCGTCCGGGTTATGGATGACCAGGCGTTTCTCATTGAAAATAATCAGAAATTAATTAAGGGCATGCATGTTCTCGGAATTCCCGTGCTGGTGACGGAGCAGAATCCGCTGGGGCCGACGATTCCCGAAATTGCCGATTTACTGCCGGGCGTCCAGGCCATCACGAAGGACTCGTTCAGTTGCTGTGTCGAGGAGAAGTTTATCAGCGCCGTCAGGGCCACAAAGCGGAAGCAGATTCTGATGACAGGCATCGAGGCGCATGTGTGCGTTTATCAGACGGCGATCGATATGCTGGCGATGGGTTATGAAGTCCATCTTGCGGCAGACGCGGTTTCCTCGAGAACGGCCCGGAACCGGGAGATCGGCATCCGGAAGATGACAGACAGCGGCGCCATTCTGACCAGCGCGGAAATGGCCCTTTTTGAACTGCTGAAGACGGCCTCCGATCCGAAGGCAAAGGATCTTTTCAAGATTATTAAATGACGAAGGATGCGGCGCAACGCAGCATCCGGGCTTTTTACGCAGCCGTCATCTTTAGTCTTCCAGCAATTTATACCCCTTCTCATTAAAAAGCAGCAGACAGGCATTGACGACATCCGTATCGTAGAGGATGCCTCTCTCTCCTGTAATATCATACAAGGCCGAATCGACGCCAAGCGACGGCCGGTAGGGCCGGTGGGACGCAATGGCATCCACGACATCGGCGACAACGAGGATTTTCGACTCCAGCAGGAGCTTTTCTCCCTTTAACCCATTCGGATATCCCGAACCATCCATCCGCTCGTGATGCTCCAGAATCATCCTTGCAACAGACCAGGGAAAGTCAACTCTTTTGAGGTAATCAAATCCCGCCTGGACATGCCCTTTCACCAGTTCAAATTCTTTTTCCGTGAATCTTACGGGTTTGTTGAGAAGCGTCAGATCAATCGATATCATGCCCATATCATGAAGGACGCCTGCCAGACAGATGCTATGGACCCTCTCTCTCGAGAGATTCATCTCTGTCGCAATGGCCCGGGCAAGATCCGCCACCCTCCGGTGGTGACACATTTTGTAGGGTATGATCACTTCAACCATATCAGCCAAAGCCTGTGCCGTATCAAAGAGCTTATGAAACCGGGTTTCTGATGCCTGCACGGCATCTTGTTCCTTTGCGATCTTAGCCGTTGACTTTTTCGTTTCATCGAGCTGTCGCTGCATTTCCGCCAACTGATCAAGAACTTTTCCTCTAATAATGTTGTCGTCGTTCATGTGCGATACCTCAAATCATAAAAAATTTTTGCGACTTCCCCCGTCGTAAATCAGGGTGATGTAATTGCTGCTTCAAGGAATTTCAATAATTTGAATGGGGGCCAATCGTCCATTAGCCATGGAAAAATAGGTTCAATACTTACGCATGAATTACGAAAAAAGCAAGGTGAATCTGTCTTTTTACCCGTTTATCCTTGACACGCCACCCCTTTCTATCTACACTTCCTTCCGAAAACACACAAATAATAATGGGAGGGGCGGAAGGCTATGAAACGAACGGAAATTATTTTTTTGCTTTTGATAATTTTTGCGCTTGTCAGTTGTGCGACGATGGATGACCTTAAGGGTTCGATTACCACGAAGGTAACGTCCATCACCTCGAACGTGGATCCGGCTATCGTGGCAAAAGTCCCGGGGGATCAGCGGGGGGGATTCCCCAAAGCGGAGCTTGCGGTCAAAATCGGGGAAGAGAAATTGAAGCTGGCTCGCATGAAAAGTGAACTGGCGGTAAAGCAGGGAAAGTACGTCGATTATGAGGAAGAACTGGTAAATATAGACTTCAGTGATGTCAGCCTCGACTACGACATCGTAAAGCTGCAGGCCATTGATGCATCCGGCCTGGGCAAGAAGGAAGACAACATCAAGGCGCTCACGAACCTCAAGTTAAAGAAGGTCGACCTGCAGGCCGATCGGATAAAGGCTGATGCGAACATGGCCGCTCTCAAACGGCAGATGAATGATCTGGCCGAAAAGATCAAGGCGCAGGAAGAGAAGGTCAAGGCCTTAACGGCCGAGAAGGTGATGCCTGAAAAAGCAGTTGCCGTCCCCATTGAAAAAGATAAGGCAGCAAAGGGTGAGGCGGTACAGGAAAAACCTGCGGAAAAAGCGCCTGCGGAAAAATAAAAATAGGAAGCACGAAGGATATAATTAAAAAAGAGACCTGCCGGGATTGAGCAGGTCTCTTTTTTTGATATGCATTCTTCATCCGCCGTGATGTTTGCGCAAAACAGACAGCGGTTTCAAATCTTAATGGCCGTGGCCGCCGGCCGACGTTTTCTCCTCGCCATAGACCACCAGTTTGCCTTCATGCTCCATCTCCTTGAGCCACTTGGGATGCTGCTTTTTGAGCCAGGCCCGTGTGACCCAGCCGGATAACATGGCGTCCAGAGAGCCCGGAGACCCGATGGTGCCCAGATAGAGGTGAACAAAGAAAAACGAAAAGATCGTCACAAAACCCAGGGCGTGCAGCACAAACATCCATCGCACGAGGCCCGCGGGAAAGCTCAGCGGGAACCACATGATCAGCCCCGTGATCACCATCAGGACGCCGCAACCGGCGACAGCCAGGAAAAAGGCCTTCTGGCCGGGGTTGTACTTCCCGACCTCGGGCACCTTGTCCACATGCCAAAGGTAACCGCCGGCGCACATCATCCATTCCATGTCCTCGGGCATGGAAAATACGCCCGCCTCCCTCCACCACATGCGGATCGTAAAATAAAGGGCCACGATGAAAAAGAGCCCCGTGAAGTTATGAACATACTTCAGGGACTTCAGGCCGCCCATGATCGTTCCGATAAAATTGAACGACTGAAACATCATCCCGAGACCCGTAATGCACAGGATCAGACAGGAAGCAGCCAGGCTCCAGTGGACAATCCGTTCAAATGAATCCGTTGCTTGAATTAATCCCTTTCTCATGGCTTATTCACCCCCCTTCTGATTCTGGTCTTCATCGGGCAGTTTGGGCCCGTGAATGATGTAATGCAGGAACGAACCGGCAATCACGCCGCCTGCAGCCAACAAGCTGAGAGGTTTCAGCAGGTCTTTCCAGACAATGATCGAAAGAGGCACGCTCGGGCTTTTGGGAAGCTCGTCGTAAATTCCCGGTTTTTCATCCAGAACATAAATCACATGGGTTCCGCCTACAAACTTGTCGCCGTAAACACTGGCGTTCTCGCCCAGTTCCTTGACCCGCTTATGAGCCAGTTTCAGCATATCTGCCTTGTCGCCGAATTTCAGCGTGCCGGTCGGGCAGGCTTTGACGCAGGCAGGCTCAAGCGCCGCCTGGATGCGGGTCAGGCAGAGATCGCATTTATAGATCTTGTCCGACGCCTGGTCGTACCGGGGAATATCAAAGGGACAGGCCGTGACACACTCCTTGCAGCCGATGCAGCGTTCATGGTGGATGCCGACGGTGCCGTAATCGGTGTAATGAAGCGCCCCGCTCGGACAGACCTTGACACAGGCCGCGTCCGTGCAGTGCATGCAGCCGTCCTTCCGGAAAATCCATTTCACGCCGTCCTTATCCGCTATTTCCTGGAACCGGATCAGCGTCCAGGTATTGGCCTGAAGGTCGGGCGGGTTCTGATAGGTTCCACTGTTTTCCGTCTGCTTGGCCGGTTGCTGATTCCACTGTTTGCAGGCCAACTGGCAGCCCCGGCATCCCGTACACTTCGAAACATCGATGAGTTTTGTTTTCTCAGCCATTTATGTTCACCCCCTTCCCTTCTTGACCACATTGACCATGAACGCCTTGCTTTCGGGGATCATGGTATTGGGGTCGCCGATGGTCGACGTCAAGAGATTCGCCGCATCGCCGAAGGTAAAGACCTCGGCCTTCTTGTCACCCGGCTTGTACTTCCGATCCTTGGTGGTGATCCACCCGAAATGCCAGGGGATGCCCACCTCATGAATGGTGTTGCCATCGATGTTGAAGGGTTTGAAGCGGGGCGTCACAATCGCCGCACATTCCACTTTGCCTCTGGGTGATTCGACAATCACCTTATCGCCGTTTTTAATATTCTTTTCCCTGGACAGCTCAACGCTGATCTCAACGAACATGCCGGGCTGCATTTCCGCCAGCCATGGACACCAGCGTGTCAGGACGCCTGTTTGCCAGTGCTCGCTGACCCGGTAGGTGCTGCAGATGAAGGGAAAGCGTGGGTCGCAGCTTGCCACACCGGAATAGACATCCATATCGGAACCGACACCGGCCTTGTCGAAGCGTCTGATCACCGGGTTGTTCTTCTGGGGCGACATCAGGTTCTTCTCCACCGGGCATTCCAGCGGTTCGTAGTGTTCGGGGAAGGGACCATCCGCCAGACCGGGCCCGTACAAGCTGGCCACACCGTCGGGTTTCATGATGAACGGCGGTCTTCCCGATCCCGGATTGCCGACGCCGTCAGGAACGTCGCCGGTCCATTTTTCACCGTCCCATTTAATGACCGCGCGGCTTGGATCCCAGGGCTTACCGTTGAGATCGACAGAGGCGCCGTTATAAATAATCCGGCGGTTGACGGGCCAGGACCAGGCCCATTCGGGGTACAGTCCGATCCCGGTGGGATCCTTCATGCCCCGGCGGGCGGCCATGTTCACGGCGCCATAGGAGCCGCAATACACCCAGCAGCCCGATGATGTGGATCCGTCATCCTGGAGCCAGGCAAAGGTGGGAACGGGTTCGCCCTTCTTGAATTCTCTGAAATCCCCCTTCTTGGTCGGATTTTCAACCTTCTTGTCTTCCAGG
>CAYXQK010000084.1:0-2641 GCA_964467445.1 uncultured Syntrophaceae bacterium | reverse complement strand
GAGGAACTGGAAGATGATCTCGGGCAGATTATGGATCGCGGCTGGGAAATCGGGCTCCATGGGGGTTACTATGCCTACAATGATTACGGGAAAATCCTGAACGAAAAGAAGCGACTGGAACAGGTGTTAGGCAGGAAGGTTGTCGGCTATCGCAACCATTATCTCCGGATTCAGGTGCCCGGCACCTGGGAAAAGCTGGCTCAGGCAGGATTCCTCTATGATACCTCACTGGGTTACAACGAAATCGTCGGGTTCAGGAACGGGATGTGCCATCCGTTCCGGCCGTTCAACCTGAATACCGGCAGCGAGATAAACCTCCTTGAGATCCCGCTCACCATCATGGACGATACATTATTTGAAAGCACACGAACTGACAAGGAGGCATGGGAACTGGCAAAAAAACTCATCGATACCGTCGCTTCCTTCCAGGGAGTCCTCTGTCTGAACTGGCATAGTGAAAGTTTTCAGTGTCCCTATAAACAGAGACGGGAAATTATGTATAAAAAGATACTAGACTATTGTTATACCAGGAATGCATGGTTGACAAGCGGTGAAAATATCTCTGCCTGGTGGAAAAAAAATGAGTACTAGCATTATTGATAATCGTGCCATCTGGGACGCTTTTGTTGAAACCAGCCCGGATAGATTACTGTATTTTCAATGGGACTTTTTGAAAATTATTGAAAAACACTCCGGGTATACCTTATTACCCTATGGAATCTTCGATGACAGGACCACGGAATTACTCAGTATTTTTCCCCTGTTTTATTATAAGAAATGGGGAATGAAATTTGTATTTTCCCAGCCCCCCCGTTCATTAATTCCCTACATGGGATTTTTAATGAATCCAGGATATCATGCGCTGAGGCAACGTGACAAAGAAACCATGCTGAATCAGGTTGCAGTGGGGATTACCAGGGAAATTGAGGCTCTCGCCCCGAATTATACCTATATCTCCTTCAGCCCGCACGTACAGGACATCAGACCGTTTCTCTGGAAAGGTTTTGATCCGCAGGTCCAGTATACCTATACTTTCGATGTAACTCTTCCCCTTGAAACCCTCTGGAATGCATTCAGTAAATCTACCAAAAAAGAGATCCGCGGGGCTGAAAAACACCAGATTGTCCTGCAGGAGACCACGGATACCACAACGTTCCTGTCGATCATGAAAGAGCGGTATCATCAGCAGGGCCTGAAGTTCCCGCTGTATGGGCTGGATTACCTGAATGATATCCTTACGCAATTTCCCCGGAACCTGAAAATGTTTTTTTTACAGGATAATGATGCTGTCATCAATCTGGGAACCTATTTTGACTATAATTCAAGGAAACTGCTGTGGATTGGGGGAGTAAGTATCGATAAAACCATTCCCAGCAATGAATTTCTTCTCTGGGAAACCATAAAAAAGTCAAAAGCAGAGGGAATAAAAATTCTGGATTTTGGAGGGGCGGATACTGAACGGTTGTGTTTTTTTAAATCAAAATTCAATCCGTCACTCGAATCAAGCTTTTCCGTCATAAAAAAAGATCTGATAGGCAAGACCTCGGAATTTGTGTACCTCACTATGGTAAAACGTGAATAACAACCCCTTCAGCAGGATTATTTCGGCATAGGAGCGATTCAGGATAATTGCATTGACAGGAAAACACTCGCAGGATAGGATGAGGATCCTGGCTGTAACTCCCTTGCAATCCCTCAAATAAAAGCTACAACCTAATACTTTATCGCCCTACAATTCTGCTATGAGTGATAAAAATCTTGTAATTATATCCCATAATTATAATGATTTTGTAAAGGATCAAACGGAAACAATTGCCCATAATTTTTCAAAAATCTCGGTCTGTGTCAGGTATAACACGATAATAAAATACCTGAGTTATCTCCCTGTACAACGGTTTGCAAATTTTAAAACCAGCCGTCATCTGGATGTTCACAACCTTCCCCACAATATCAGCGTATATCCCACAGAAGTTTTTTACTGGCCTTCAGACGCACAGTACCGGAAACTTGGAGATCTGCATGCAAAGATAGTAAAAAAGACTATCCGGGAAAAAAATATACCCTTTGATCTGATTCATGCCCATTTTACCTGGTCTGCCGGGTATGCCGGTGCCCGCTTACGGGAAGAATACGGTGTTCCGTTTGTTGTTACTGCTCACGGCGAAGACATTTACGATATCCCATTCAGGGACGAAGACTGGAAAATGAAGATTGAATATGTACTAAACACGGCCGATCACATCATCACGGTAAGCCAGAGCAACCTCGCCTGCATTAAAAAGCTGAAGGTTAAAAAGCCAGTGACCGTTATGCCAAACGGGTTCAGGGGCGATCTCTTTTTCCGGCGTGACACTCCAGAGTGCAGAAGAATCCTCGGTCTCCCCAAAGATAAAAAGATCATTCTTGCGGTGGGAACCCTGGAACACGTCAAGGGTCACACGTACCTCATTTCATCCATGAAGGAGATCATTTCGCGGAGAAAAGATGTTCTCTGTATTATTGTCGGTGCCGGTGAGCTCCGGACAACCCTTGAACGACAGATTCATTCGCTCGGGCTTGAGGGATATGTCAGGCTTGCCGGAGGAAAACCGCACAACGAGATCCCACTCTGGATTAGCGCCTGCGATCTCTTTGTTCTCTC
>CAYXQK010000083.1:0-10228 GCA_964467445.1 uncultured Syntrophaceae bacterium | reverse complement strand
TTGAGAACGCGCTTTGAGGCCTTTTTAGAGATGCTGTGAAGGAGATGAACATGGCGGAAGAAACGAAATTGCCGGATCCCGAAAAAGAAAAGCGAAAGATCAAGTCCGTCAAAACGATGAAGGACATCATGACGACGTATTATATCGACGCCAAAACGGCCGGACAGACGGGCAAAAAGGTCGCCTGGATCACGAGCGGCGGCCCCGTGGAGCCCCTGATCGTGATGGATGTCATTCCCGTTTATCCCGAGAATCACGGGGCCATGATCGGCGCCAGCCGCATGGGCGTCGGCCTGTACGAGAAGGCCGAATCCATGGGCTATGCCAGCGACCTGTGCTCCTATGCCTGCACGGACATTGCCTGCGCCACCGTCAACGGCGGGCCGATCGGCGGGCTTCCGAAACCCGACATGCTCGTGTGCTGCAACAACATCTGCGGGACCGTCCTGAAATGGTATGAAATCCAGGCCCGGTATTTCAACGTGCCGCTGTTCATTCTGGACACGCCCTTCTGCCATACCGAGTACAGTCCGGATACCCAGAAGTACGTGCGCCGGCAGATCGAGGAATATATCCAGTTTTTAGAGCAACACTGCGGGAAGCCGTTCGATTATGACCGCATGCAGGAGGTCGGGAAGCTCTCCGTCACCGGTCAGAGGCTCTGGCAGGAGGTGCTGGACACGACGATGCACAGGCCCGCACCCATGAGCGCCTTCGACGCCTTTTTCCACCTGGCCCTGATCGTGACGCTGCGCGGGACACAGCAGGCCGTGGATTACTATCAATTGCTGCTGGCGGAGATGAAACAGCGCATCGCCGACGGCATCGGGGCCGTTCCCAATGAAAAATACCGCCTGCTTTGGGACAACCTGCCCGTCTGGTACCGGACAAAGTGGCTCTCCGAAAAATTTGCCGCGCACGACGCCTGCCTGGTGGCCGACACCTACACATCGGCCTGGTGCGGTTCGCTCAAGTATGTCGATGAAAATAATTTTCTCGAAACCATGGCCGAGTGCTACACGCGGATCTACCTCAATATCGGCGTAGATGAGATGGCGAAAACCGTCATGGAGATGGTGGACAAGTACGATGTGGACGGCATCGTCATGCACTCCAACCGGAGCTGCAAGCCCTATTCGCTGGGGCAGTATGATATTCAGCGCATCGTCGAGCAGCAGAAGGGTATCCCGTCGCTCATGATCGAAGCCGACATGACGGACGAACGCAAGTTTTCCGAAGGCCAGATCGAAACGCGGATTGAGGCGTTCATCGAGGTTCTGCAGGAAAAAAAGAAAGTGTAGACGTCAGCAGATTTCCATCGGGCAGCCGCCGGTGAGCGTCGCGCCCGGTTCCCGACATTTATCCGGGAGGCTTAGCGTAACCGATGAATAAAGGTTCGCAAGCGGCGAATCAAAGATTTTTCGCATTTCCAAAAATTAGACTAATTTATGGATTTCGAACATATTTTAGCCTTATAATATTTTATGCAAAAAAGATTTTGAGCCGCGGCGAAGCCGTTTTTCCAAGGTATCCCGATATCTTCCGTAACCGGGTCCCTGCCGATGACCAGGGGATAGATTTTTTCCAGGTTCGTCCGACTTAAAGGATGAAGGTTCTCTCGAACAGCTCCCGAATGGCTTTTTTGCCGGTTTCTTCCAGAAAGCGCGTGCCCGTGCCCGCAAAATGACCATGACTGATGACCGGTTCGTTTCCTTTTTTTCGCTCAACCCAATCAGTATGATGCCAGCTGAACCATGCATCGCGCTTTTGATCGAACACGGACAGGGGTTTGTTGCAGAGTTTACTGAACTCAGCACCCCATCCCGTTCCGCCTTTTACGGTTTTATCCGCCAGTATCTCTCCAATCACGTAAACTTCCTGTCCATTGTTGATCTGATACCAGATACTTTGCAGTATTTTGCGAAATGTGGGATTATCCGTGTAATGGCGATTCATCAACTGTGATACATATTCCAGGCTCACATCTCCATTTTTTAATTCTTCGCGGGTCAGAACGCGCAGGCCGCGCTGCCTGATTCGGTTATGCCCTTCAAACGTAAAATTCACTTCATCTATGCCAAAACGCTCGGCATTCACACCAAATTCCGCTTCAGCCCCGGTTGCGCCTCCGCTGAAAAGGATCGCATCTTCGATCTTCATCCTTATTCCTTTCTTCAACCCCTGTTTTTTTGTGCTGTAAGTGATGTTACTGAATTACTCTTTCGCCCAACTTTTTGCCCTTTCAACTGCTTTCAACCAACCCAAATAGAGCTGATTACGTTCATTCACTCCCATCTTTGGTTTATATACTTTACTTCCCGGTATATCAACTTTCAAATCACTAAACTGATACAAACCTATTGTCAGTCCTGCCAGTAAAGCAGCCCCAAATGCCGTTGCTTCGGGGAATGGAGGGCAAACCACATCGACATTTAAAATGTCCGATTGAAACTGCATGATAAAGCCGTTTGCCGAAGCGCCCCCATCCACCTTGAGTCTTTTCAGTTTGATATCAGAATCAATTTCCATGATGCCAATGATATCGCTGGTCTGGTAAGCGAGTGATTCGAGCGTGGCCCTGACCAGGTGCTTATCGGTAACCCCTTGAGTCAAACCAAGAATCGCGCCCCGTGCATACATATCCCAGTACGGTGCGCCAAGTCCTGTAAACGCCGGAACAACATAAACCCCCTGGCTATCGGTGACAGAGAAAGCGATCTCCTCGGTATCGGACGCCCTTTCAATGATCTTTAAGCCATCGCGAAGCCATTTTATGGCCGCTCCGGCGATAAAAACGCTGCCCTCCAATGCATAGCTTACATCGCTGCCGATCTGCCAGGCGATTGTAGTCAGCAGCCCTGATCTGGAATTTACCAATCGGCTTCCCGTATTCATCAACATGAAGCACCCGGTGCCGTAGGTATTTTTTGCTTCCCCCGCATCAAAACACTTTTGCCCAAACAGGGCGGATTGCTGGTCGCCTGCCATTCCTGTGATCGGGATTGAGCAATCATCAAAAATACCTGCTGCTGTTTCACCAAAAAGACCCGCAGAGGGGAGGACCTTCGGTAAAATTGATTTGGGTATATTCAATGCGTTCAGCAGTTTGTCGTCCCATTGAAGGGTTGAAATATTAAACAGCATGGTTCGGGATGCATTCGAAGAGTCGGTTGCATGTTCCTTTCCCCCTGTTAATTTCCAGAGCAGCCATGAGTCGACCGTACCAAATGCCAGGCGTCCTTGTTGTGCCAGTTTGGAGGCTCCGGGAATATTTTTTAGAATCCAGTATAGCTTGGTTGCAGAAAAGTATGAATCGATAACCAGACCGGTGGTTGCTTTTACGTAATCTCCTAATCCTTGCTCTTTTAGCCATTCACAGGTATCTGCTGTTCGCCTGTCCTGCCATACGATGGCATTGTGGATGGGCCTGCCCGTTTCCCTGTCCCATACGATCGTCGTTTCGCGTTGGTTGGCGATTCCTATCGCCGCTATTCTTTCGGGCTTCAGCTTTAATTTTTTGAGAAGATGTTTGGCGGCTGAAAGCTGTGTGTCCCAGATCTCTTCGGGATTATGCTCAACCCAACCGGGTGATGGATAGGATTGGTTAAACTCTACCTGCTCCATCCCCAATGGCTGTTGGTAACGATCAAATATGACCGCTCGCGAACTGGATGTCCCTTGATCTAAAGCCAAGATAAATTCTGCTGTCATAAGGATTATCAGTAACACAAGAAAAGCAAACTATCAATATTCCGGCCATGATTTTGTCTCAGCCGCATTTCAGGATGTGGAATCCCCGGGCGGGGAGATCGGCAGATAAATCATCGCCCTTGATTTCATAGACTTTCCCGGTGAAAAGATCGACCCATGACCCGCCATCCGGCCCGTTCCAGGGCAGCCGCACCTGTCCCTGTGCCGGTGCATCTGAAAAATTTACGATGATCAGATATTTTTCTCTATCATCCCTCCAGGACCAGGCCACGAGATTTTCGTCGCCGGCAGGATCGGGCCGGCCGATCCGCCCACAGAGCCGCCACTGGCCGTTTCTGAGACAATCGCTTTTCAGGATGCTCAGGAGCTTTTGGTAGAACGCATGAATATCCGGTTCGGAAGGCTCTGCGGGACGACGTCTTAGGAAAACCGGAAGGCGGGCTGCTCTTCCCTCGAATTGGCCTTCGTGAAAGAGCCTCGCGCCCGGGATGGTGGCGACCGTGACGGCGGCTGCAAGCGCCTTTTGCGCTGAAAAGGCCGCTGCGGCGCGCGGTTCGTCATGATTTTCGATGAAACGGATCAATTTATCCTGATAGGATCGTTCGGCGCACAGGTGCAGCCGGACGCTCTCGGCGTTTTCATGTTTCAGCCGGTCGTAGAGCCGCTTGTCATAACAGAAATCAAACCCCTGTTGCTGGAGCTGCCATTCAAGATCCCAGTAGGCCTCGGCCAGGAATAGGAAATCAGGATGGTTTTTCCGGACAGCCCGAGTCAGCTCCGGCCAGTATTCCCCCGCCGGTTCGGGGCCTGCGATCAGTCCCCAGGTCTGTGCAAACACGGAATTCATCACGAGCATCGCCATATCGCACCGGATCGCGTCACATTGCCCGGCGATACTCAAAACCGTTTCGATCATGGCCTGGCGCGCTTCCGGATGAAATGCGTTGAGTTGCAGGACGTCCGGCCAGGCCGGGTAATGGGGGTCGCGCCCGCGGGCAAAGATCCGATCCCCCGCCCTGACAAATAATCCGGGATTTTTGCTCAAGTCTTCCGCGTCGCCCTGAATGAAATATTCAGGATGTTGTGCGACCCAGGCGTGATCGGGCGCGACATGGTTGGGGACAAAATCGAGGATCAGCCGGATGTTCCTTTCCGCAAGCATGCGGCGGGCTTTCATGAGCCCGTCCGGACCGCCAAGGTGCGCATCAACGGCATAACTGCGAACACAGTAAGGCGAACCGACGTTGTCTTGCGGTGAAAAATCAGGGAGCGCCCGCTTGAAGTCTGCAACGAGGCCTTCATGCTGCGCGGCGATCCGGATGCCGGTGGGGCTGCGTTCCCAGACCCCCATGAGCCACAGTGCGTCAATCCCCAGGCCGGCAAGAGCGTCCCACTCCTCGGCCGGCACGGCGTCGAGGGTCATGGTCCTGGCGTATCGCCGCCCGAGTTCGCCAATCCACACCCATGTGTTGATTTCATAAATGACCGGATACGCGGATCGGGTGTTCATGTCGAGGATCCTCTGAGAGTTTTGCCATGCGATTGAAAACAAAAGGGAAATGATCACCTCACCGATGATGAAAAAAGCAATTGCCTCCGTCGTCGCTAAGAATTCCGATGTCTTCAGTCGGAAGGGTTTGTCTTTCTTCGACGGATCAAAGTTTCAAGGTATCGTGATTTCATCTGGCGGCTTGCCATGGCCTGTTTAACAGGAGGCAACCGGAGAATCGCACCGAGAATTGCCGCCATGGCCCGATGGCTGACAAGGGCCTGATTGTCGAAAATAAGATGCTGCAATTTTCCCCTTTCAATGGCCATTGAAACCGTCATGTGAACGGCATTCAGCGGTGTTATGACCCGCCGGGGGCGTGATTTCAGGGCAATATATTTCTCCGGACAGGCCCGCACGCAAAGGCCGCACCCCAGGCAGAGGTCTTCGTTCAAACGGGCGACTTTCCTTTTGGGTCTGCGAGGGTCGTTGGCCGAAACCAGACTCACGGCTTCGACAGGACAGATGTTGACACACTGACCGCAACCCGTGCAGTCCTCTTGCCGGATCTCCGGCAGAAAATTCGTTGTATGCACGGGATGCAGCAGACAGAATCGCCTCGCCGCAATCATTGCCTCACAGCAGCAGCCGCAGCAGTTGCAAATGAAAGCAACCTGTTCACGGACATTGGAGCCGAACTGCACCAGCTTTTGATCGTAGGCAACCTGCAGCAAATCCAGGCATTCCTCCGCACTGACCGCCCGGGCATGGCCATATTTGATCAGGGAGCGCGCTGCCGCGTTGAAGGTCATGCAGATTTCCTTGGCCGCGCTACAGTCCCGGCCCATGTGCTGCATTTTGTGACGGCAGTAGCAGATGCTGATGCCTCTGTGGGAAGCTGTTTTTATGACCTCGGTGGCCCGTTCATAATCAAGAACACAGAGGCTGATTTCGGCGGAAAGAGACGGTTCGTGGACGAATACCCGCCCTAAATGCGTTTCGCCCTCCGTAAAGAGGGCTTTGATGAAATCGTCTTCCACGTTGAGGTACTGATAGAAAAGCTCGCTCAAGGCTTTCTGATCGATATCTTTTCGAAGTCGCATGAGGGAAAATTCAAAAAAACCGGCCATGGGAGGGGGAAGCAGATAGGTTTGCTCACCTTCTTCCTCCATATCCAGCAGAAGCGCCCGGCCTGCCAGATCATCTAAAGTCTTCCGGGCCTCCGACGGCTTCACCTTCCAGATATGGGCCGCTTTCTTCACAGTGAATGGCATGATCGGAAGCTGCGCAACCAGCGCCGCATCTTTTTCACTGAACAGGATCTGCAGGATTTTATAAAGCGTGTCCGCCGGAGGCGCCCCCTGGGGCATATGATTAATCCGCTCGACCAGGGCCGTATAACCCGATTTGACCAAATGATGGCTCACATCATCCTCCCTGAGCGCTGTTTAGCACCACTTGACCGGACAGTTCAATAGAAAATTATTGAGGGGAATGGATTGGGAGGCCAATCCGGTTTTGACATATTGATGATGATTGTGTAGAAGAGATCGGACAGGCAGGGGCCTTGACTTGGCCATCATCGCAAATCGATCAAGGTCCCTGATGATTACAGGTGGACAATGATTGACAACACAGGTCTTGCCTTCATGCAGGAACCCGAAATCAAGGTCGGCGTCATTGAGGGGGTCCGGGAACTGAAGGGTCGGTTCAACGGGCTGTTTCGTCTGCAGGGCGGCCGGATGTTTACAGGTTTTTTTTCAGTCAGGATGTCCGAGGACAGGTTGATTTTTGCCGATCAGCAGGGAGCGCAAATCGACCGGCAGCAGGAGCTCCGTTTCAGGCCGGAGAAGGGCGCTACCTTTTCTCTAACGGATGTGACCATCGGAATCCGGTTTCACTGGGAACGCAAACAGGAGCAGACCTTCCAGGGAGATTTGCGGTTGAGCGCCGCCGGAGGGGCCCTGATGGTCGTCAACCGGCTGCACCTGGAGGACTATCTGGCCAGCGTGGTTTCTTCGGAGATGAGCGCCGCCGCGCCGCTGGAAATGCTCAAAGCCCATGCCGTCGCCTCGCGCAGCTGGCTGATGGCCATGCTGATGCGCCGTGGGAAAACAGTCGATCCGGGGGCGGACCGCCGGGAGGCATCGGAACAGACAGGTGAAATTGTCCGCTGGTATGGCCGGGAAGACCATACCCGCTTCGATGTCTGCGCCGATGACCACTGCCAGCGCTATCAGGGAATCACAACAATCATAACCGGTCAGGCGGCGCAGGCGGTCCGGTCAACGCGCGGGGTTTTTCTCGTCCATGCCCATGCGATCTGCGATGCCCGCTATCACAAGGCCTGCGGCGGCCGGACGGACAATTTTGAAAACACCTGGGAAGAAATCCCGGTTCCCTATCTTTCCTCGGTTACCGATGCGGATATTTCCCATGAACCCGTCGATACGGAAGCAGTGGCGCAAGAGTGGGTGCGAACCCGGCCGGACGCCTATTGCAACACCGCCGACGAACCGCTTCTGCGCCGCGTCCTTCCCGACTTCGATCAGGAAACGGCAGATTTTTTCCGGTGGCGGGTGACCTATGGACGTGAAGAGCTGGAGGCGATTCTTCGGAAGAAATCAGGCATCGATTTCGGTTCCCTGCAAGACCTCGTTCCCCTGAACCGCGGCCCTTCCGGCAGGATCATGCGCTTACGCATCGAGGGGTCGAAAACAACGATCACGGTCGGCAAGGAACTTGAGATCCGGCGCTGGCTCTCCCCGTCGCACCTTTACAGCAGCGCCTTCTGCGTGTCCGTGGAACGCGACGCCTCCGGCCTGCCGGTGCGCTTCATGCTCGATGGCGCAGGATGGGGGCACGGCGTCGGCATGTGTCAAATCGGCGCCGCCGTGATGGCGGAAAAGGGACACAAGGCTGAAGCAATTCTGAAACACTATTTCCGCGGCGCCGAACTGAAAAAATTGTATGATTGAGTCAATTAACAACAGGAGGATAAGATGAAACTGCAGGATTTATTCAAACTCAACGGAAAGGTTGCCCTCGTGACGGGCGGCGGGCGGGGCATCGGCAAATTCATCGCCACAGGGCTCGCGGAAGCGGGTGCCGACCTGGTGCTCACGTCGCGCAAGCTGAAGAACCTCGAGGCGGCCGCGCAGGAAATCGCAAAAGAGACAGGTGTTACCGTTTTTCCGGTTGCCTGCGATGTGGCCAAAGCGGAAGACATCGACAGCATGGTCAAGGCGGCGATGGAGAAATTCGGCCGCATCGATATTCTGGTCAACAACGCCGGGGCCACCTGGGGCGCGCCCACGCTTGAATTTCCGCTCGAAAGATGGGATCAGCTTTTCAACGTCAACGTTCGCGGCGTCTGGATTCTGACGCAGAAGGTCGCCGGCATCATGAAGGAACGGGGGGGCGGAAACATCATCAACATTTCTTCCGTCATGGGCTTCCGGGGCTCGGATGAGCTGACCCATCCGGCTGTCCCCTATAATTCCACGAAAGCGGCGATTAATCTACTGACTATGAACCTGGCGGTCAAACTCGCCCCCTACAGGATCCGCGTCAACGCCATAGCCCCCGGTTTCTTCCGGACGGACATGATGGCCTACATCGAGAAGCCGGAATTCAAGACGGCCCACGACCAGGTTATCGATTCCATCCCGCTACGGCGTGTGGGCGATATCGATGACATGAAGGGCCTGGCCGTTTTTCTCGCATCGGATGCCTCGGCATACATGACGGGCCATGTCATCGTCAACGACGGCGGCCTGCTGGCGAAATAAAGGGATTGAGAGGTTGAGGTCTTCTGAAAATGAAAGAAGCGCGCGCAGATCTTCGGCAAGCGGAAAAAGAACTCAGAGAAAGCGAGGCGCTCTATCGCACTCTCGCAGAGAAGTCCATGGCCGGTGTTTATGTCGTACAAGACGGTGTTTTCCGGTTTATCAACGCCAATGCCGCGGATTACGTCGGTCACAAAAGTGAAGATCTGATCGGCAGAAAAACGCTCGAAATCGTTCATCCCGACGACCAGAAAAACCTGATTGCCAACGCCCGGGCGATGCTTCGCGGCGAGCATCATTCCCCCTATGAGTACCGGATCATAACCAAAGACGGGCAGGTCCGGTGGATCATGGAGACGGTTACGCCAATTGTTTACGAGGGCAAACGTGCGGTCCTCGGGAACTCCATGAATACATCCTGGGCCCTCTCGAGAATGGACGTCGGAATCGTCGAGGCCATCATCGAGGCCGTTTACGACGGTGTGTACATCATCGATATGGATGGGTTTTTCATTGCTGCAAACGAGGGGTTCGAGAGAATCACGGCCATCAGCCGGGAGGAACTGATCGGGAAGCACACGAACTATCTGACTGAAAAGAAATATATCGATGAAGCCGTCAATGTCGATGTCCTCAAGGATCTAAAGAGCCGGTCGAAGTTGATCCGCTATCCGAGCGGAAAGGAAGTGCTTGTTTCGGCTGCCGTGGTCTGGGACAAGAACAACAGGGCCGTCGGCGTGGTCAGCACGCTGCGCGACCTGACGGAACTCAATAACATGCAGAAGAGTTCGGTTCAATCCAGCGTCCTGGTTGAAAAATACAAAAAGAAGCTGGACCATCTGGCGGAAAAGCTGGCACTGAGCAAAAACGAGTTCATCACCCAGACTGCGGAAGGCAAGCATATTCTGACGCTTTCGGAAAAGGTCGCCGGTTCCAATGTAACCGTCCTGATTACAGGGGATTCGGGTGTCGGAAAGGACGTGATCGCCAGATATATTCATGAGCACAGCAAGCGCAAGGACAAAGGCGCTTTCACGAAGGTGGACTGCGCTGCGATGCCTGCAAACCTGTTGGAGTCGGAACTTTTCGGATACGAGAGAGGCGCCTTTACGAATGCCAGGAATGAAGGCAAAAAGGGATTGCTCGAAGTGGCCGACAAGGGCACCCTGTTTCTGGACGAAATCGGGGAGTTGCCTTTCGAGCTGCAATCCAAGTTATTGAATGTCATCCAGGACAAGGA
>CAYXQK010000082.1:0-3225 GCA_964467445.1 uncultured Syntrophaceae bacterium | reverse complement strand
ATCTTTCTGACCGGGCGCATAAAGCGGATGGTCATCACGAGCGGCTTCAATGTCTATCCCGTGGAAGTGGAAACCGTTCTGAACATGCATCCTTCCGTTCAGGCGTCCCGCATCGAGAGCAAACCCGACCTGCTCCGGGGGGAGATCGTCAAGGCCTTGATCGTCCCCAAACCGGGCATCACGCCGGATGAAAAGGCGATCATGAAACACTGCCGGACGTATCTGTCGTCCTACAAGATCCCGCGCGAAATCGAATTCGTCAACAGGATCGAATAATAGGGGGACAGCGCCCCTATTAATTTATAGTAGGAATTGAAAAAAGGGGGACAGTATTGAATACGGTCCCCCTTTTTTACCAGGTTATCACAGTATAACAAAAAAGGCGGGGCATGTTTCCATGACCCGCCTTTTTTAATGATTACACCGTTCTCTTACACAACAATTAATAGGGGCGCTGTCCCCCTATTTATTGTCCCCCTATTTATTTTTTGCGTTTGGCCATTTCCTCGGCCTTGAGGGTTTTGCGCAGGATCTTGCCCACGTTCGTCTTGGGCAGTTCCGTGCGGAATTCCACTTCCACCGGCAGCTTGTAAGCGGCCAGCTTCGTTTTGCCGTACTCGATCATTTCTTCCTGCGTGGCCGTCTCGCCTTCCTTGAGCACCACAAAGAGCTTTGCGCTTTCGCCGCGTTTCGCATCCGGAATGCCGATCGAACAGGCCTCCTGCACCTTGGGATGCTCGTAATAAACCTCATCGATGTCGCGCGGATAGACATTGTAGCCGCCCGAGATGATCATATCCTTCTTGCGGTCCACAATGTAGAAATAGCCGTCCTCGTCCATCGTGGCGATGTCGCCCGTATAGATCCAGCCGTCCTTGAGCGTATTGGCCGTCTCTTCGGGCTTGCCCTTGTAGCCCAGCATGATCTGGGGTCCCTTGACGATCAGTTCGCCGCGCTCACCGAGGGGCATGTCCGTCACGCCGTCCTCGAGATCGACGATGCGAGCCTCGGTGTCCGAAACCGGCACCCCGACGCTCCCCACCTTCCGGGCGCCGCCGGCAAAGGGGTTGATATGGGTGACCGGAGAGGTTTCCGTCATGCCGAAGCCCTCTACGATGACTGCTCCTGTGGCTTTCTCAAAATCGTGAATGACCTCCACCGGCAGCGGCGCGCTTCCCGAGAAGGCCCCCTTGATGCAGCTCATGTCCGTCTTCTTGAGATTCGGATGCGCCAGCATGCCGATGTACATGGTCGGAACCAGCGGCGCAAACGTGGGACGGAACTTTGCGATGGCCTCCAGCAGCGGCTCCGGCTGCGGGCGCGGAACCAGGACCTGGGTCCAGCCCATGTAAATGGCAAAATTCATGCTGACGGACAGCCCGAAAACATGGAAGTAGGGCAGCGCGCCCAGCATGATTTCCGTTCCCTTCGTGAATTTCGGGAACCAGGCCTGCGCTAACTGCGAATGCTTGCTCAGGTTGGAATGGGACAGCATGACGCCCTTGGAAACGCCCGTGGTCCCGCCCGTGTACTGGTACATGGCCACGTCCCCGAAGCCGATCTTGACGGAAGGCGGCGTTGCGCTGTATTTGGCGATGCAGTCTTTCCATTTGAAGACATCCGTCGCTGGTTTCACATCGGCGGCCAGCTTCTTCTTTTTGCCCACGAGCGGAAACAGGAGGCTCTTGGGGAAGGGCAGATAATCCCCGATGGAGGTATAGACGATCTGCTTGATTTTGGTTTTCGGCCGCAGGTCGATCATTCGGTTTCCCAGAAGATCCAGCGTAACGAGAACCTTCGAGCCGGAGTCGTTGAACTGATGCTCCAGTTCCGGGTCCGAATACAGCGGGTTGTTCATGACCGCGATGCCGCCGATTTTCAGGATCGCGAAATAGGCCGCCACGCAGGGGATCACGTTGGGCAGAAGCAGCGCCACAGCATCGCCCTGTTTGACCCCGAAAGCCGTCAGGCAGGTGGCGAAACGGTCCGTCATGTCTTTCAATTCTTTGAAATTCAGCATGAATCCCTGAAAAATCAGGGCCGTCTTGTCGGGGAACTGCTTGGCCGTCCGGTCGAGGACGTCGGGCATGCAGATTTCCTCATACTTGACGGTTTCCGGCACCCCTTTTTCATACGATTTCAACCACGGTTTACTCGAATAGATGCTTGTTTGCGCCATATTCTTCTCACTCCTTTCTTGAATCGTTTATGCCCCCCGGCCGGATTTCTCCCTGCCGCTGGAGCGGGGTTATCTGTTTATCATCACTACTACTCCGGCAACTAAACATGTCGATGCTTGTCATGCCGGACTTGATCCGGCATCCAGTCCTTTTGTTAGATTCCCGCTTTCGCGGGAATGACAGCATTGGCATTCATGGTTGCCGAGATCATAAATCAAATCTTTAAAAATTGCCATAAAAAAAGCCCCGAACTAAAACAGATCGGGGCTTTTTGTTAACGATTCATCCGTCCTCAGGATTGCGCCGGATTTATCACATCCGCCGGCGCTTCGCAGACCGGCGCGGGGACATGCTCTTCTTCGAGCCCCATGGCCTTCCAGACGATTTCCGCAATGTCCAGGGAGGTCATCTTTTCTTCCATGCTGTGCGTCTTGATGCCGTCGCTCATCATGGTCAGACAGAACGGGCAGCCCACGGCAATCGTTTCCGCCTTGACGTCGATGGCCTGTTTGGCGCGGGCGTCGTTGATCTTCTCGCCGTGCTCCTCCATCCACATGCGCGCGCCGCCGGCGCCGCAGCAGAAGCTCTTTGCCAGATTCCGCTCCATTTCCACGAGCTTCAGCCCCGGAACAGCCTTGAGGATCTTGCGCGGCTGGTCATAGATATCGTTGTACCGGCCCAGGAAGCAGGAGTCATGATAGGTGTAGGTTCCCGGCACGGGCTTCTTCAGGCTGATCTTCCCCTTGGCGATCAGATCGGCGATGATCTCCGTGTGGTGATACACTTCGAAATTGGCGCCGAAATTGGGATAGTCCTTTTTCAGCGCGTTGTAGCCGTGAGGACAGGTGGCAATGATCTTTTTCACGCCATAGCCGTTCATCGCGTCGATGTTCATCTGCGCCATGGTCTGGTAGAGATACTCATTTCCGCCGCGCATGGCCGAATCGCCGCAGCAGCTCTCCTCCGTTCCGAGGATGCCGAAACTGACGCCGGCCGTCTGCAGGATCTTGGCGAAGGCCACTGTGACCTTCTTGCCGCGGTCGTC
>CAYXQK010000081.1:0-4059 GCA_964467445.1 uncultured Syntrophaceae bacterium | reverse complement strand
CATCCCACGGCACCTTATTTGAAAAACTCATAAAAAGTCTAAAACAACTGCCGTCTTATTTGCGCCATCCCAGATCAACATCCATCTCCTTCGGCGCCTCCAGATTCACCGTCGTCAGAACGGATTTCTTCTGTCCGGCAGGCAAATCCAGATTCCAGATCCAGATGGCGTTGTTTTCTTCCGAAACCTCGGGGACATTCTTCAGCGCGAGCTTGATCCGTTCGTCGCGGCTCCGGGGGGAGGCCTCTTCAATTCGCACCTTGACGGCCGCGTTGCGCCTGTTTTCAATATCCGTCCGCCATTCCCACTTATAGGTCTGCTTATCCGCAAGGAAGGTTTTTTCTCCGGACTGCTTTGTCAGCAGCTCGACTTTCGCGGATACGAAGGGATCTTCTCCGAAGAAGAGGCTGCCTTCTTTGCCGGCAAAAGCAAAAAGGCGCTTTCCCAGGATGGCGCCGTCTATCATGAAAATGCCCTGGCCTGAGGGGATATCACGGGCTTCTGCAAACTGAAGGGCGCCCCGGAGAAAGGCCTTGCCGCTCAAACTCGGCCGGATCAAGTGCACAAACTCGGCTGGCCAGGTCTCCTCCTGAACCTTGACCCGCTGCCGGGCGCCGGCCGGAAGCGTGATCTTGCCCAGCTCCCAGCGGGAATACGTACTTTGCCGGACTTCAAGCGGTGCGGGCGGCGACAGCATTGCCGACGCTTCTTTTGCCTCTTCTGGAGCTTCCCGGGAGGCCATCATCGCATCCGCCTTGGCGCTATTTCGCGCTCCCCCTTTATACCGTATGACCGGACGGGGCTTGATGATCCAGGGCGGGAGATCATGCGGCGCAATGGCCGCTGCGGGCTGAAGCGTAGCCAGATTCATGACGACCTGGCTCCAGTCCTGGCCCGAACTCTGCCAGATTTCCGCCTCCCAGGTGAACAGGACCTGATTGGCTTGGGGTTTCGCTTCGAGGCGATACAGTGGAGACCAGCCGCAACCGGACAGGTTATAGGTGCAGGTGACGGAGACATCCGCGGCGGTCGGCGGACCTGTCAACAGCAGCGTGACCTCCCAGATGTCTTCCTTCTTCCCCGCCGTCTGGTTCAGCTCTTCCTCAAGCTCTTTGATTCGCTTATTCAGCTTTTCCAGCTCCGGTTCCTGGGTCAGTTTATCCTGATGGGCTTTTTTGACGTTTATTCCTATGGCCGTAGAGAAATTACCGGCATCCACGGTTGTCTTCACCTTGGCCTTGGTCTGCATCTGCCAGAATTGAATCTGTGCTTCCAGGGCGCGGATGGCCGCCTGCATTTTATTTCGTTCGCCTTTTGACGTCTCAATCTTTTTCCGCAGATCTCTGATCCGGTCATCATCCAGACGAACGATCTGGCGCCAGGCCTGGTCCATGATCCGGAGTTTGCCGCCCGGATTCAAGCGGGTAACCAGGGACTCTGGATCAGCCTGTGCGGGCAATGTAAAGACGGCTTTCTTCAGGGCGCCCTCCGGAACGATCTTCAGCCTGAGTGTTTCCACAACCTGTGCAGAAGCGGGAAAGAGCGTGACCTCGTATGGCGCAGCCCCACCCTGGCCCGGATAAAGAAAGAATGAAAAAGCAAGACAGCTTATCCAAAAACCCCTGATATGATTTTTCATCGGTATCCTCCTTCACCAATTATGGCCCCGATTTCGCGGACCTTTTCCATAATATCGTCCAGATTGACGTGCAGCAATTTCCGATCCCTCATCACGAACTTTCCGTTAATGACGGCGGCGGTTACGTCCGCGCCCGATGCGGCGTAGACGAGATGGGAATAGATCTGATAAACTGGCGTGAGATGCGGCCTGTCCATGTTCACACAAATCAGATCCGCGCATTTTCCGGTTTCGATGGAGCCGATTCGGTCTTCCATTCCCAGGACCCGGGCGCCGCCGATGGTCGCCATGGTCAGGACCGTCCGGGCGTCCAGAACCGTCGGGTCCATGGTCGCAACCTTGTGCAGTTTTGCCGCCATACCCATTTCCCGGAAGAGGTCCAGGTCATTGTTGCTGGCACAGCCGTCTGTCCCCAGTCCGACCGTGATGCCTCTTTTGAGCATCGCCGGAACGGGCGCAACGCCGACAGCCAGTTTCATATTACTTTCCGGGTTATGGGAAACTTTCGCGCCGGTATCGCGAAGCATGTCCAGTTCTTCCTCATCCAACCAGACGGCGTGAATGATGACGGTACGCTCATCCAGCACGCCCAGTTTCTTCAGATAGCGGATCGGAGTGGTGCCGTAGCGCTCCCGGATCATTTCCGTCTCGTCCTGTGTTTCCGCCACATGGGAGACATAAAGGATGTTTCGCTCGCGGGCCACCTGCTTGAGCGTGATCAAGGTTTCCGCAGTGCAGGTGTAGGGGGTATGGCAGAAGAGGGCAGGGGAGATCAGCGGGGATCGGTTCTGCCATCGATCAATGAAGGTTTCCGCTATCCGGATGTTCCTGGACGGCTCTGGATGGTCCGGCGTCGCAAAATCGAGGAATCCCTGGCTCACAACCCCGCGCATGCCCATGTCGATGGCGGCCTGCGCCACGCTGGATTCGTAAAAATAGCCGTCGCAGAACGTGGTTGTTCCGGAGAGGATCATTTCGGCCATGGCCAGCCTCGAGCCGGCATAGACCATGTCGCGGTTTACATATTTGGCCTCTGTGGGGAAAATGCGGTCCTGCAGCCATTCCATGAGCGGCAGATCATCGGCGATGCCCCGAAAGCAGGCCATGGGCAGATGGGTATGGGTATTAACGAGGCCCGGCAGGATGACGCATCCGGCGGCGTTCAATGTTTCGCCGGCGCTGTAGTGTTTCAGGGAGAACTCATCGCCCTTTTCAATCAGGGCAATCCGGCCGTCCCGGATACCGATGAGCGGATTTTCGATGATTTCCATGTTCGCTGACAGGGTCAGCAGCGTGCCGCCGCTAATCAGGATATCGAAATGACGGGTTTGATCCATATCAGCCTTTCAGGCTCTGCTTCACGCGCACCGCAATGGCGCGCACCCTCGTCATCGCCTCGTTCTCGTCGATGGTGAGCAGTCGACGGTTTTCCATGACCGGTCTGCCGTTGATGAAAACCGTGTCCACATCGGCGCCGCCCGCCGCATAAACGAGGTGGGAATAAGGGTGATACAGCGGCGTCAGATGCGGTTTGTTGAGACCGAGGAGGATAAGGTCAGCCTTCATGCCGGGTGTCAGACAGCCCACGAGATGCCCCATCCCCAGCGCCTTTGCCCCTTCGCAGGTCGCCATTTTCAGCACCGTTTCCGCATTCATTACCGTGGCATCGAGGCGGTGGACCTTGTGCAGCTTGGCGGCTGTATCCATTTCCTGGAACATGTCCAGGTTGTTGTTGCTGGCGCAGCCGTCCGTCCCCAGCCCCACCGTCACGCCATGCCTGAGCATATCCGGGACCGGCGCCACGCCGGATGCCAGCTTCATATTGCTTTCGGGGTTATGGATGACCTTGCATCCCTGCCCGGCCAGGATGGTCATATCTTCTTCATCGAGATGGACGCCGTGAAAGGCGATGAATCGCTCATCCAGATATCCGATATCATTCAGAAAAGAGATGGCCTTGCGACCGAATCGGTTTTCAAGCTGCGCCTTTTCAGCCAGGTTTTCCAGGAGATGAACGCCCACGGGAGCCTGATAGCGGTCGGCCAGTTGTTTGGCGTCCCTCAGCAGGGCAGGAGAGCAGGTATACAGTGCGTGGGGTTCCACGATAATATGGACCAGCGGATCGTCGGCCCACTTCTTGATCAGCATTTCGGTATAGGCCAGTCCCTCTTCCGGTGTCTTGCTGTTGGGCGAGGGGAAGTCGAAGAGAACCTCGCCGAGGAGGCAGCGCATGCCGGCTTCTCTGGCGGCCCGGGCGATTTCGTCCTCGAAGATGTACATATCGCAAAAGGTCGTCGTGCCGGATTTGATCATTTCGGCACAGGCCAGCAGCGCCCCCCAGTAGGCCAATTCGGGGTCGACATTTTTCGCTTCTGCCGGAAAGATGAAGTTGTTGAGCCAGTCCATCAAGGTCAGATCGT
>CAYXQK010000080.1:0-2586 GCA_964467445.1 uncultured Syntrophaceae bacterium | reverse complement strand
CAGCACGATGAGCACGTTGGGCGCACCCTTGGGCGGCCGCAGCGGCTCGATGGGCGGATACTTCGTATCCGGGTCCTTGGCATCGTAGGTCGTCAAACCCACGTGCTGCCTGTCCGGAATGGGCAGGACTTGCCGTCCGATCTTGTCGTGTTCGTTCATGATATGCCCTCCTTTTGATGAATCTCAGAACATCCATCCGAATCTCTATTCATGCGGGCCTCCCTAGGTTCGGGCGGCCTCCGCCACCCCGATCCCGTCTACTGCCGCGTCATGGCCAGGCGCAGGCGTTCGTCCGGGCTGATCAGGTGGTCGTGGTCGTCCTTGCCCAAGTCGATCTGCACCCAGTGGATCTTGCCGTTGAAGACGCTCGTCCGCCGGTCGTAGTCTCGTGTCACCGGTGTGCCGCCCTCGCGGCCGACTTCGGTCGTCTCATCCAAGGAGAACGTCATTGGGACTGTATTCTCAATGCGTCCTTCGCCCACCTTCCGGCCGTCATAGTAGAGCGTGACGGCACCGCCCTTGCCCAGGCCGCCTCCGTCATAAGCGAACTCCATACGCACCTGGTGCCTGTCCGCCGGAATCCTCTGGCCCGCCTCTACGGTGAAGACCTTGAGGCCGAGGAGGTTGTAGGCGAACTTCGCCTTCCCCCCTTTGGCATAAAGGCTCAGGCCGCCGAAGGCGCCGCCCTGGGCGATGATGACTCCCTCGGCGCCCGCCGCCGGCACGTCGACCTCGGCCGTGATCGAGAAGGACTTGTTCTTCATGACCACGACGCAGTTCTCGGTCAACCGGCCCATGCCGCCGAAGAGGAGCTGCGAGTTCCCTTTGATCAGGGTGGGACGGCCGGCGAGTTCCGGAACGAAACGCTCCTGCCGGCGGTCATCGAGCGGAAGCACATTGTATTTGGTGGCCTCGATCAGCCACAGACGCTGCAGCTCATGCAGCTTCTCCGGCATCTCCTTCGAAAGGTCGCGCGCTTGCGTCCAATCTTTGTTCCCATCGTAGAGCTCCCAGACGTCATCGTCGTAGGCGGGGAGCTTCTCCACGATGAACGGCGTGGAATGGCGGGTCACCGCGCTCCAGCCCTTGTGATAGATGCCCCGGTTGCAGAACATCTCGAAATACTGCGTCTCATGCCGCTCCGGCGACTTGGCGTCGTCGAAGCTGTAGAGCATGCTCGTCCCCTCGAGCGGGCTCTGCTGGACGCTGTTGACGACGGCGGGCTCGGGGATCCCGGCCGCTTCCAGGACCGTGGGCGCCACGTCGATGACGTGGCAGAACTGGCTACGGACCTCTCCCTTGGCCTTGATTCCCTTCGGCCAGTGGACGATCGTCCCGTTGCGCGTGCCTCCCCAGTGCGAGGCGACCTGCTTCATCCATTGATAGGGCGTGTCCATCGCGTGCGCCCAGCCCACAGCGTAGTGGTTGTAGGCCTCGGGTCCGCCGAACTTGGCGATCCGCTGCATCAGGAAATCCGGCGTCTCCAGCTCAAGGCCGTTGAGGTGGATGTTCTCGTTGAACGTGCCCGGCGGTCCGCCCTCGGCCGAAGCGCCGTTGTCACCGATCATCACGTAGATCAAGGTGTCCTCAAGGGTCTCGAGGTCCTCGAGCGCCTCGATCAGCCGCCCGATCTGGCGGTCCGTGTGCTCCAGGAACCCGGCGTAGACCTCCATTTCCCGGACCAGCACCGGTTTCAGCTTGGGATCCATTTCATCCCAGGCCAGGATCTCCTTGGGGCGTTTGGTCAGCTCCGCTTCCGGGGGGATGACGCCCAGTTTCTTCTGCCGGGCAAAGATCTCCTCGCGCAGCTTGTCCCACCCCTGGTCGAACTTTCCCTTGTACTTATCCGCCCATTCCTTCGGTACGTGGTGCGGCGCATGCGTCGCCCCGGGCGCGTAGTAGACGAAGAACGGCTTGTCCGGCATCAGGGCTTTCTGCTGGCGGACCCAGTTGATCGCCTTGTCCGTCATGTCCTCGGTGAAGTGATAGCCCTCCTCAGCCGTCTTGGGCGGATCCACCGGGACGGTGCCTTCGTAGATGGCCGGATCGTACTGATTGGTCTCGCCGCCGAGGAAGCCGTAGAAGTATTCGAAGCCGCCGCCGCCCGTGGGCCAGGCATCGAACGGCCCCATCGGACTCGTCTGCCACACCGGCACCTCGTGGCACTTGCCGAACTGGGCCGTGGCGTAGCCATTGAGCTTGAGCGTCATGGCCAGCGGCGCCTTGGTCTTCGGCAGCACCGAGCTGTAGCCCGGAGCTGAAGTGGCCAGCTCGGTGATGCAGCCCATGCCGGCCGAGTGGTGGTTGCGCCCGGTCAGCAACGCCTGGCGCGTCGGCGAACAGAGCGCCGTGGTGTGAAAGCGGTTGTAGCGCAGCCCGTTCGCGGCGAGACGTTCCGCCGTCGGTGTGTGACACGGACCGCCGAAGACGCTAGAAGCGCCGAACCCCACGTCGTCGATCAGCACGATGAGCACGTTGGGCGCACCCTTGGGCGGCCGCAGCGGCTCGATGGGCGGATACTTCGTATCCGGGTCCTTGGCATCGTAGGTCGTCAAACCCACGTGCTGCCTGTCCGGAATGGGCAGG
>CAYXQK010000079.1:0-13966 GCA_964467445.1 uncultured Syntrophaceae bacterium | reverse complement strand
AGCACTTTTGCACAACCGCCGAAAAATGGTTCGCGAGCGGCGAATTAAATGTTTTCCGCCTTTCCAGAGATGACGTTAACGGCATATCCTGAATCATGATGACAACTGGACGTCTTCTTAGCGGAAAAGATTTTTGAGCTGCGGCGAAGCCATTTTTCAAAGGTCTCAGGTCATGATTGATTACGACAAGGAACTCAACGAACAACAGCACCGGGTGGTCATGGAAGCGGTGGGACCGCTGCTCGTGATCGCCGGTGCCGGCAGCGGCAAGACCCGGACGCTGACCTTCCGGGTGGCCCGCCTGATCGAATCCGGCGTCAGGCCGGAGAAGATCCTGCTGGCGACCTTTACCAACAAGGCTGCCCGGTCGATGCAAGGACGCGTCAACCATCTGATTGCGCAGGACATCGACCGCCTCTGGGGGGGAACGTTTCATCATATCGCCCATCGGATTCTCCGGGCAAATAGCCACCTTCTGGGTTATGAGCGCAATTTTACCATCATGGACTCGGAAGACGCCCGGCAGCTCATGAATACCTGCATCTCCGAAGCATCGATCGATCCCGTGGGAGACAAATTCCCCAGAGGGGAGATATTGCGTGATATTGCGAGCCTGACGGCGAATACCGAATCTTCATTGGAACAGGTCGTCTTCGGCCGCTATCCCTTTTTCTTTCATCAGATGGAGGGGATCCATTCCGTGATTTCGGCGTATCACCGGCGAAAGAAGGCACTGAATGTCATTGATTTTGACGACCTCCTGCTCAACTGCCGGAGGCTGCTGGTGGAACACCCGGCGGTTTTACAGGCCTACGCCGGGCGCTTTGAGCAGATCCTTGTCGATGAATATCAGGATACGAACCTCATCCAGGCGGACATGGTGGACATGCTGGCATCGGTGCATCGAAACCTGATGGTGGTGGGGGACGATTCGCAGAGCATCTATTCCTTCCGGGGCGCCCATTTTGCCAACATCATAAAATTTCCAGATAAGTATCCGGACTGCAGGATTTTCAAGCTGGAGACCAATTATCGCAGCACACCGGAAATCCTGCACCTGGCCAATCTGAGCATCGTCAACAATGAACAGCAGTATCACAAAGAGCTGAAAGCGGTGCGAGGCCGGGGGGTGCGTCCGGTCCTGGCGCCGGCGCGCAATGTTCTGCAGCAAGCCGATTTTGTCTGCCAGCGCATGCTCGAACTGATGCGGGACGGCGTTGACCTGCACGACATGGCGGTGCTTTACCGTGCGCACTATCATTCCATGGAACTCCAGATGGAAATGACGCGACGCGGGATTCCCTTCGAGATCCGCTCCGGCATCCGTTTCTTCGAACAGGCCCATATCAAGGATGTGACCTCCTTCATGCGCATCGTCCTGAACCCTTTTGATGAACTGGCCTGGAGGCGAATCCTCGGGCTTTATCCGAAAGTGGGAAAGGTCACATCAGAAAAGGTGTGGATGTTCATCAGCAGGCAGCATGAGCCGCTCGCGGCGGTCCTGACGGAGTCATTTCCCAAAGCGGCCCCTAAATCGGCACAGCCCGGTCTTCGGAGTTGTCAAGACACGTTCCGGCAAATTCTGGAGGATGCCTCTGCCGGAAACAATCCTGCTGAAGTGATTGACAAAATTCTACAAAGCGGCTACCGGGAGTTGCTGCGACAGCGCTTTACAGACAGCGTTTCCCGGTTGGAGGACCTCGATCAATTCATCCTGTTTGCCGATAAGTTCGGTTCGCTGGAAGAATTTATCAATCAACTGGCCCTGCTGACCAACATGGCCGAGGAAGGCGAGGCGGATACGGATTCCAGGACGGACAATCGGGTGGTGCTCAGCACGATCCATCAGGCCAAGGGCCTGGAATGGTCCGCGGTCTTTATCATCTGGTGCGCCGAAGGGATGCTGCCCCTTCAGCGTGCATTGAAGGAGCCCGATGGAGAAGCGGAGGAAAGGCGTCTGTTTTACGTGGCCGCCACGCGGGCGAAAGACCAGCTCTACCTGTGCTATCCCGTCTCTGATTACAGCCGGGGCAGGGGCAACCTGCCCCTGAGTCCGTCGCGCTTCATCCGGGAACTCAGCCCGTCCGGCCTGAATGTGAACGACCGCCCCTATGAACAATGGATGATCGACGAGTATTGACGACTTCGTAAAAAATCAAGCCCGTTCAAGTTTAAAACCTTTCTCCCGAAATAATCTCAGGCAGGCATCCGCCGCACCTGCGTCATAAATCGTCCCTTTATTGTTCTCAATCTCCTCCAGTGCCGCATCTAATCCTATGGCTGGACGATAGGGTCGGTGTGAGGCCATGGCTTCCACCACATCCGCCACGGCAAGGATACGGGCCTCTATGAGAATTTCTTCCCCTTTTAGATTTCTTGGATAGCCTGAACCATCCATCCGCTCATGGTGCTGGTAGACAATTTGCGCCAGCGGCCAGGGAGATTCCACATCCTTCAGCATCTCGTACCCTTTTTGAGAGTGTTCTTTAATCAGCAGAAACTCAATGTTTGTCAGCTTTGTGGGTTTGGACAATATCTCCGCGGGGATGGAGAGTTTTCCGATGTCATGGATGGGACCCGCCATGCGGATGGCTTCGATTTCCTTTTGGGGTAATCCCATCTCAGTGGCAATGGCACGGGCAAGGTCAGTGGATCGGATCTGGTGACCGGCCGTATAGGGATCTCTCGCCTCTATAGCAGACACCATGACCTGAATGGTCGTGCCAAACGCCTTTCTGAGACTGTCGAGGGTCCGCTGAAGTTCCTCTTCCGCCCGTTTGCGATCGCTGATGTCGCGGGCCAATGCCTGGAAGCCTGTCACATGGTCCCCATCCATGAGCAATTGCATATTTTGCCCAAGCCATAATTCATGACCATCTTTCGTGATAATTGGGTATTCGAAATATGTATTTTGAATCTTTTTTGTCAATTGATTAACAAAGAACGTAATCGCTTCTTTAAACATGTCAGGACGAATGAGCATCTTAAAGTGCTTTCCAATAAGCTCCTTTTCTTCGTATCCTGTAATACGGAGCGCCGCGGGGTTTCCGAAGATGAAGTGTCCGCTGTTGTCCGTCCTGAAAACCATATCAGCCGCATTTTCCACCAATGTCCGATACTGTTCCTGGCTCTCTCGCAGCTTCTCCTCTGCTTGCCTGCGGGTGGTGATGTCCTGAGCTAGGGAAGCTACCCCAGTGACTGTTCCTCTCTCGTCGACGAGCGGCGTGTTGTACCATTCGCAGAAGATCATCATGCCGTTCTTGCGCACATTCTGGTTGGTGCTTCTTTCCCCGCCTCTTATTTTCAACAAGGCCTGCCACACCTGATCCACGTGGGGGCGAAACTCTTCAGGGACAATTAAGGAGGCATGTTGTCCGATAGCTTCCTCGCGGCTGAAACCGAAAATCATCCGGGCTGCTGGATTCCATTGGGTCACCCGAAAGTTCAGATCCCACTCGATAACAGCCATAGGCGTCTGCTCGAAATGTAGTTTCAGCTTTTGGCTGGCCTCCCGCAGTTCATCCTCCGCTTGCCTGCGGGCGGTGACATCTCGCGAGCTCATGATCACTGCAGTCACTTCACCCCGATCATTCTTGAGAAGATCGCCTATCGTCTCCAGCCAAACATAATGCCCTTCCTTATGCCTTACTCGGTATTCAAGCTTGGAGGGCTTATTATTGATGAGACCCTCGGAAAATACTTTGATAATATGTTCCACATCATCAGGGTGAACAATATCAAATGTCGATTTGCCGATCCGCTCTTCCATCGTGTAACCGAGACCTTTGATATGAGACGGACTCGCATACAAATTAACACCTTGCAAATCTGTCACTCTGATCATATCAGACATGTTATCCGTTATGAGACGTAGCATTTCTTCAGCGCGCTTGCGCTCGGTGATGTCGAGTGCTGTGAAGGTTACTCCTTTTGCAGGATCATCAGGATAAAGGGTTGTTGAACTTAAAATGATATTAATGACACGACCACCTTTTGTCTTCCAGTAAGTCTCTATAGTACCAGTGCCCTTATCGGCAATCTGACGATACTTTTCCTGTCCTACATGGTTGAAGTCCTCATCTGTAGGATAGAGCATGCGCGCGCTTTGTCCAAGTAGTTCCTCGCGAGAATACCCTGTCATTTGACACAACGTATCATTGACTTCCTGGAATATCCTGTTGATGACCATACCGATACCGACCGGTGCAGCACGAAAGATGCTCGCTAATTTGCCCTCTTGTTCCTTAATATCTTCCTGCGCCTGCCTACGCTCTGATTCCTTTATTTCAAGATCTGCGATTTTCTGTTTCAGAAAAGCAATTTCTTGGATCAGGACCTGCTTTGTCTTGGATTGATCTTTCATTGTGTTGCCACTCCATCATCTTCCGGTGCGTCAAGGGACAGCAGGGCGGCGGCCTCACCGGAGGGAAGCTCCTGCACGTCCTTGAGTTTCCTTCCGACGGCCCTTGACCTCACCTTGGCCTTCTCGATGGTGTCTGATGCCTGATTCAGTTTCTTCTGGACGGCGTCCAGGAAATCGCCGTATTTCGTCCACTCGGCTTTGACTGCGGCGAGGAGGTTCCAGACCTCGCTGGAACGCTGCTGGATGGCAAGGGTCCGAAAACCCATCTGGAGGCTGTTCAGAAGCGACCACAGCGTGGTCGGGCCGGCAATTACCACACGACACTCGCGCTGGATGGCCTCGGTCAAACCAGTCCTGCGGATGACTTCCGCAAAAAGACCCTCTATCGGCAGGAACAGAATGCCGAAGTCCGTCGTCTTCGGCGGGTTCAGGTACTTTCCGCAAATGTCCCCGGCACAGGCTTTGACACGGTTCTCCAGCTGTTTTCCCGCCGCGTCAACGCCTTCGCTGTCGGCCCTTTCCTGGGCATCCATCAGGCGTTGATAGTCTTCGACGGGGAACTTGGCGTCGATCGGGAGCCAGACAGGCTCCTCCCCGTCAGCGCCCTGTCCCGGCAATTTGATCGCAAACTCAACGCGCTCGCCGCCATCCTTCGTGGCCACATTGGCGGCGAACTGATCGGGATGGAGCACCTGTTCCAGCAGCGCCCCGAGCTGCACCTCACCCCACGTCCCGCGCGTCTTGACATTCGTGAGTACCTTTTTAAGATCGCCGACGCCCGTGGCAAGCGTTTGCATCTCCCCAAGCCCCCGGTGCACAAGTTCCAGCCGCTCGCTGACTTGCCTGAAGGATTCGCCCAGGCGCTTTTCCAGTGTTCCCTGAAGTTTCTCGTCCACGGTCTGACGCATCTGTTCAAGCTGCCTGGCGTTGTCGAGTTGCATGCTCTGGAGTTTATCTTCCACCGTGACCCTGAGAGCCTCCAGTTTCTTCTCGTTTGAATCCGAAAGCTTCCCGATTGCGCCTGACATGGCTTCAAGCTGGGTTTTCTGAAGGTTTGCCAACTCGCCCATTGTCCTGGCCATCGTCTCGGAGATGCTCTTGAGCGTCGTTACGACTTCTTCGCGCAATTGTTTGGCGCCCGAGGCGAGTTCCTGGCGCTGTTCTCTTGCTGCCTTGCCCGTTTCGTCCCGGCTTAAGGCCAATTCTTCCCTGAGCGAATGCTCGATACGTTCCTGCGCCTTTTCGAAGGCATCCAGACGGGAGGCAGGCAGAGCGGCATCGGCTTGAAATGAATTTTTTAAGACGACGACAAGCAGAACCGCCACGGCTACAAGCAGGGCGAGGATCACAAACAGCAGAATGTTCGTCATGAATAATCCCCCTTGTCTTAAAAAGGATGTTAACGTATTTTAGGAAAATAAAAAAGAAAAAAGGCGTGATGCGGCTTAAGCATGATTGCTGATGAATCATGGTCTGGGAGCTTTGCATAACCGGTGAAAAATGGTTCGCAAGCGGCGAATCAAAGATTTTTCGACTTTCCAGAAATTAGATTAATTTATTGATTTCAATCATATTTAAGTTTTATCATCTCTTTAGCGAAAAAGATTTTGAGCCGCGGCGAAGCCATTTTTCAAAGGTCTCGGTCTGGAAGTCGGGCATTAAATAGTGCTGCTTATTTCATCGTCATATTCCCTGACTTTCTTCACGTAGTACCGGTGGTTCTTCTTGAGTCCTCCCTTGAGCGATTCACCGCCCGCATAATAGGCGGCCAGGATGTGATCCCAGAGGATCGTTTCCTCGTATCCCCGTTTCGTGTACTGATCTCTGAGGTCACTCAGAAGGGCAGCGGAAACCATGATGTTCAAGGCCGGTTCAAAGGCGTGCCTTCTGGTGACGTCAAGGTTGAGTATTTTCGTGTAGGCATCCCATGTCAAGGGGTGAATCTGCATGATTCCCATGGCGTTGACCGGTGAGCGCGCGTTGACATTGAAATTACTTTCCTTTTTCATGATCGCAAGAAAAAGCGAAACCGGGATGTCGTGTCTTTTCGATTCCTTGATGACGGTCGTGGCGATCGTCATGGCATCCCCCCGTTTGAGATCCGTTTGACTGAGGACCTTCATGATACGCTTCTTCTGAAAATAGTTTCCATGTTCTTTCAGAAATTCCGATGCCGCCACGAGATCCTGCAGTCGATTCTTGGCGGAAACGAGCATTGGAGAGCCGATGATCAGGAAAGCGATAAAAAAGGTTAACAGCAGAACGGCCGATTGCTTTCTCGTTGATGTGTCCTGTTCCCATTTCAAAATAAATGGCATTTTATTCCCTCCCACGGCCACAGATTCATCGCAAATCTCATGCGTACTGGCCTGTAAAATTCGATAAATGTTTAATAATCCTCACAATTCGTCATTATCTGCGTTGAATAGTCTGTCCCGGAACTATCCTGATGAGAATTCTTACCGGGAAAACGGAAAAACGGGTCAGGCAAGAAAGAAGACGCGCGAAATGGAAAAAATCACGGGGTGAAAAGAAAAAGCCAGCTAATGCAACGCAACGGTCAAATTTTTTAAAGCGGTGTTTCTCTATCCTCCAAAAAACGTCAGGGTAAATTCTCTACTTAAATTTCGATACTTTAACCATCCGGTGAAGCATATTGCGCCCGCTCCTTAACCCATAAAAACAGGTTCGTCAAGTAAAATATGGCATATAATCGTCCAAGGGGTTAAAATAATTGCGTTTCAAGGGGGGTTCCGGGGCGATTTTTGGTTTTCAGCGTGCGGTCATCTGGCGCAGGTGCGTCATCACATCCTCGGAAACGATAGGGTTGGCCGTATCGATGATCAATTTCGGGGCGCCATTGCATATCTGATAGGCATGATTGAGAACGCGATCGTCCCAGATGCTCTCGAGATCATTTTTGATCAACTCGTCGGAGACGATGACCGGCTTCATTCCTCCCAGTTTGCCGACGACCCAATAGTTGGCCATCCGGGCCACCAACGGATTGTTGTCCAGAAACCCATCTTTATTTGCGGCAGGGATATGGCGCCTGTTCTCAAGAAGCCATGCCAGCGATACCATATCATGAGCGACGACGGACTCCGACGCGATGATCAAACCGGTCTCCGGTTCATGGATGTATCCCTGGTCGGGACCGAAAGTGGCGAGGATTTTATCGGCGGCGGAAACAACCAGCCGCTGTTTGGCGAGCAGGGTCTGCGCGGTATTGCCTTCGGCCGTTTTTTCATGAAACGAGACGGCGTCCCGGTGGTATTCCAGGCGCGTGTCTGTGCGCCAGTAACCCACGGCTGCCTTGAGGCCCAGGGTGCTTCCGGCCAGCACATGACGGCTGCAGCGGGGCATGAGGATAATGTGGTCAACTTCTTTGAGGATTTCGGGCATCATGAGCCCGCGCTTCCAGTGAGAGCCTGCGGCCATCTGGTCCTCATAAAAGGCGTGCCACCCGGCTTCTTCAAAAAAATGGAGTTCCGCCCCCGCCGCCTGAACCATGCCGGCCATACCGGAGGCCCCCATCAGTTTGCGTGTGCTGCCGGAAAACCCATCCGGTGAAAGCTTTACGTGCTCGATGCCGGACATATCGCCCACGATGACACGGCCGGCGCCTTTTTCCTTCAGAAGCCTCACCATCGCGGCCACGGCAATGGGGCTGGTCGTTGCGGGATAGGGTCTGCCTGAATTGAGGGCCGGCTTGATAAAGACGGAGTCCCCCCGGGATAACCAGGAAAAGCCGGAGGCAGCCAGGGCCGATTCGCGAACGGCAATTTCAATGGCCTGTGCGGAAGCCCCCCGGCTTACGCCCGCCAGAAAGACCCGGGCGTCACGATCCGATACACGTGGCTTGTTCCCATCAGTTCCAGCGATCCCGCTTTTCCTTATTTCCATAATTTTCATATTCTTCCCGGAGGGCGATCTGCGTCGCTTCCGCAATATCCTCGACGCGTTTCACCCAGTCCTCAAACTTGATGTCCACGCCGAAAATGCCCACCATCTCATCCTTGTCATCCATGATGGGGGCCGAGACGGTGATACACAGGGCGCCTGTCATTTTGGAAATATAGAAATTGGTGACATGGATCTTGCCGGTCTGCAGGGGTTTGATAAACCACTCGCGATCCGACTGATCTGTGCCGATGCCGTAATTTTCATACTTCACCCGGTCGGCGATATTGGTGATGTTCCTCGTTGTTTTTTTGCCATTCATATCAACAACATAGGAAAACTGAATCGAGGGATTTTCCTCGATGCACTGCAGCATGATGGGTTCCTGGAGATCGGGCTGCATGCTGCGCATGACGGGGTGTTCGATAACCTGTTTCACCACGGCCATGGCGGCCTGTGCGGCCATGTGTTTGATCTTTTCCAGATTGGACATGAACAGTTCCGGCAGATATTTCCGTACGCGCTTTTCCATCTCTTCATTGGAGATACTCGTCACCCGGCCGGCATCATATTCTTCGGTAATCCATTTGTGGATCCTTGAGATGCCGGGATGCCGCTTGTCGACGGTGTTATCGCCCGCAAGACCCAGATGGCCGTTGATCCAGTAGGCAATTCCCGATTTTCCGGATTTGTCCGTGACCATGGGCACAATGGGTCTTTTCAGGATCTTGGTGGTGTCGAATATATTGTAGATCTCTTCACACTTGATCAGGCCGTCGGCATGGATGCCCGCACGCGTCACATTGAAATCCGCACCCACAAAAGGATAGTTTGCGGGAATCTTGTAACCGATCTCTTTTTCAAAATACCGGGCGATGTCCGTGATGATGGTCGTATCCACACCGTTCGTTGAACCCCTGAGTCCGATGTAATCCATGATGAGGGCTTCCACCGCCGGATTTCCGGTCCGTTCCCCGAGACCCAGCAGCGTGCCGTTGGCTGCGCTGCAGCCGTAAAGCCAGGCGGTTGTCGCATTGATCAGCGCCTTGTGAAAGTCGTTGTGACCATGCCATTCCAGCAGATCACCCGGGACGCCTGCCTCGTCAATAAACGCCCGGATCATTTTATCGACGCTGCGCGGCAGAGACGCCCCCGGGTAGGTGACGCCATATCCCATCGTATCGCAGAGCCTGATCTTGATGTTGATGCCGCTTTGAGCACGCAGCTTCATGAGTTCAATGGCGAAGGGAATGCAGAAACCGTAAATATCCGCCCGGGTGATGTCTTCAAAATGACAGCGGGGAATGATCCCGGCGTCAAGGATGGACCGAACCGTGGCAAGGTAGTCGTCCATGACCTGGCGCCTGGTTTGGTTGAGCTTCAGAAAGATGTGATAATCCGACACGGAAGTCAGAATGCCCGTTTCCTTCAGGTCGGCCTCCTTCACGAGCTTTACATCCTCCCCGTGAGCCCGGATCCATCCGGTCACTTCCGGATACCTCAAGCCCAGGCTCAGACATTTGGCGACGGCCTCCTTGTCCTTCTGGCTGTAGAGAAAGAATTCCGTCTGGCGGATCACGCCGTTTTCGCCGCCCAACCGGCTCATGAACGTGTACAGATCAACGATCTGTTTCACCGTATACGGGGGCCGCGCCTGCTGGCCATCCCGGAAGGTGGTATCCGTGATGAAGATGTCATCGGGCGGATTGATGGGAATGAGTTTGTGATCAAAGTCGATCCGGCTGACCTCATCAAAGGGGAAAACATCCTTCTGGAGATTCGGCTGATCGATATCCTTCAGGTCATAGCGCCAGAAGCGGGAATGCTCATGGTCCAGTACTTTTTTGTCCTTGTTCCACTTGGCCATTTTTTCTGCTCCATTTTTTAATAAACACAAACAAAAGAGGGCACTTCAAACTTCCCGTGCCCTCCTTCATGACGAATGTTCAGTCGCTTTCATTCCGCGGGAGGCACGGCACGCGCCGGAGGGTTGTAAGGCTTGCACGCCCCGGCCGTTTTCCTGGCATTCCGGATATCGGCCGGCTTGTATCCCGCACGGGGGATCTGCAGCTTCATTCCCGGAGTGATCTTGTTCGGGTCCTTAATCATGTTCTTGTTGGCGTCATAAAGCACGGGCCACAGGTAAGGATCGTTATAAACGTCCTTGTATTGGGCGATCCACCACAGCGAATCTCCGTGCCTGACCTCATAGGTGGCCGGGAGCGCACGCGTATCTGCGGCACGGGCCGCCGGTTTGATTTTTTTATCTGCTGCTTCCCGATCGAGCGGCGCCGGTTTATCCAGGGCCGGCTTGACATCCGCCTTTTCGGCCGCGGGCTGCTTCTGTTCAGGCATCCCCTGCTCGGTTGCCTGAACCTTGTCCGCGCTGATCGTCTGTGCCGGCTGCTTGGCGCATCCCGCAAAGATAAAAGAAAGACCGATGATCACAATGACAGATACTGAAACCGGGGACCACTTTCTTTGCATCATGGTTTTCCTCCTTTGACGGATATTATTACTCCGGCAAGTAAACATGTTAAAGGTTGTCATTCCGGGCTTGACCCGGAATCCAGTACAGTCCTGGATTCCCGCTTTCGCGGGAAAGACAGTGTTGGTATTTATGGTTGCCGGAGTATTAACGTCCTCCAGGGAATATTCATGTATGGTTAATAGATATAGCCATCGCCGCCCCTTGTCAATAAAAAAGTGGATTCACGTTTTTTAAGGCCTCTCATTGAACAATTTTCAGGGAAAGTTCCAGCAATTGTTCGATGCTGACCTTCGAGGGGGCCTCTGTCAGCAGGCAGGCGGCCTTCTGTGTTTTTGGAAAGGCGATGACGTCCCGAATGGACTCCGCTCCGGTCATCAACATGATCAGGCGGTCGAAACCAAAGGCAATGCCGCCGTGGGGAGGCGTACCATATTCCAGGGCATCCAGCAGGAATCCGAATTTCGCTCGCGCCTCATCCAGCCCCAGACCAAGAGCCTTGAAGATCGCGGCCTGCACATTCTGTGAATGAATCCGGATACTGCCGCCGCCGATTTCCGATCCGTTGAGAACGAGATCGTAGGCCCTGGCCTTGACCCGGCCGGGATCTGTTTCGAGAAACCCGAGATCCGCCATCACGGGGGAAGTAAAAGGGTGGTGCGTGGAAACGAATCGCTTGTCCGTGTCGCTGTATTCCATCAGGGGAAATTCCGTGACCCATGTGAAAGCGAAGGCCGCCGGATCGATGAGTTTGAGTTGTCTGGCCAGGTGGATTCTCAGATTGCCCAGAGAATCCCGGACAATCCCGGGCTTATCCCCCACGAAAACCATCAGGTCCCCTGCCTGAACCTCGAGCCGCGCATTGATCTTCTCGACTTCCAGGGGCTTGAGATATTTGAAAATCGGGGACGTCCATCCGTCCGGATTGACACGCGCCCAGGCCAACCCCTTGGCGCCATAGGCGGCCACATAATCCTTCAGACCATCCAGATCCTTGCGGGAGAGTTTCTTGCCGTCTTCGATCTTCATTGCCTTGATCACGCCGCCGGCGGCGGCAACTTCCTGAAACAGCGTAAAGCCGGATTCCTTCACGATGTCCGTCAAGTCCTTCAATTCCATGCCAAAGCGCGTATCCGGGCTGTCCTTCCCGTAGCGCTCCATGGCGTCTTTGTAAGCAATTCTGGGGAAGGGGGTTTTTAGGGTCACCCCAAGACAGGTACTGAAGAGGTGCGCTATGTACCCTTCCATGATGGCGATGATGTCGTTTTCATCGATAAAGGACATTTCCAGATCGACCTGGGTAAATTCGGGCTGACGGTCCGCCCGCAGGTCTTCGTCGCGGAAGCATTTCACGATCTGGTAGTAGCGGTCAAATCCCGATACCATCAGGAGTTGTTTGAAAAGCTGGGGAGATTGCGGCAGCGCATAAAACATGCCCTGATAGACCCGGCTCGGGACAAGATAATCCCGCGCCCCTTCAGGCGTACTTTTGGTCAGGAAGGGCGTTTCGATTTCGATGAATCCCCGGCCATGAAAATAATCCCGCGTGGCCGTCGCAGCCTGGCTGCGCAGTATGATCTTCTTCTGAATCTCCGGGCGTCTGAGGTCCAGATACCGGTATTTCAAACGGACATTCTCGGAAATCTCTTCCCCCGCATCGAGGACAAATGGAGGCGTTTTTGACTCATTGAGAATTTCCAGTTCATCGATCATCACCTCGACCTCGCCGGTTTTGAGGTCCGGATTCGCCATGCCTTCCGGGCGTTTCCGTACCTTCCCCTGGACGGCCAGAACATATTCACTTCTGATTCGATGCGCTTCCTGATGAACGGCCGGGTTGAGCTCCGGGTTGAAGACGATCTGGACCAGGCCCTCCCGGTCTCTGAAATCAACAAAGATGACGCCGCCATGGTCTCTGCGCCGCTGCACCCAGCCCATCAGGATGACGGTCTTGCCGGCATCGGTGGCCCGAAGTGCGCCACAGTAATGGGTTCTTTTCTTTACGGTAATAAATTCTGACACTTTTAAGTTTACCTCGCTTTGATATGGGCTTCGATTATTTTTTCGATCCCCTCCAGGTTGATTGTTTCCTGTACGCTCGTTTCCATGTTTCTGAATTCCAGCCTGCCCGTTGACAACTCGCGGTCGCCCACGATCAGCGCGTGCCGGCAGCGCAGCTTGTCGGCTCGTTTCATCTGACTTTTCAGGCTTTTGCCGAGATAGTCCATTTCCGTGTAAATCCCTTTCATGCGGAGCCGGTTGCACAGCTCGAATGCGTATTTCTGGGCATCCGGACCCAGGGCGGCAATAAACAGCTCGGGGTTCTGATGGAAGGATGCGGCATCCGCCGGGAGCAGGGCGACCAGGCGCTCAAAGCCGACCGCGAATCCAATGCCGGGGATATCCGGTCCGCCGAGATCCCTGACCAGTCCGTCATAACGCCCGCCGCCTGCGATGGCATTCTGCGCCCCCAGCGATTCGGTCGTCACTTCGAAGGCCGTTCTCGTGTAGTAGTCAAGCCCGCGAACCATAAGCGGATTGATTCTGAAGAACAGGTTGAAAAGATTCAGGTTGGATTGGACCTGTTCAAAATGATCACGGCAGTCAGCGCAGATGTACTGGAGAAGACGGGGCGCCTCGTGGATCACCTCGGCGCAACGCTCATTTTTACAGTCAAAAACGCGCAGCGGGTTGGTCTGGATGCGCCGCCGGCAGTCATCGCAGAGATGATCTTCCTTTCCTTTCAGAAAGCCCGTGATGGCTTCCCTGAAGGCGGGACGGCAGGCAAAGCAGCCCAGTGTGTTGATTTCAAGGGCCGGTTCCGGCAATCCGACGGTTTTCAGGAAATGAATCAGCATGAGCATGATTTCCGCATCTGTCCTCGGGTCGTCAAGTCCCAGCAGCTCCGCATTGATCTGATGAAACTGCCGGAATCGGCCTTTCTGGGGCCGTTCCCGCCGGAACATGGGACCGATCGTATAGAGCCTGGCAACGGGATCAGCGGCATGGAGGCTGTGTTCCAGATAGGCGCGGATGACCGAGGCCGTCGCTTCCGGCCGGAGTGTCAGGTTTTCTTCACCCCGGTCGAGAAAGGTGTACATTTCTTTCTCAACGATATCAGTGGATTCACCGATTCCGCGCGTAAAGAGGTCTGTTTTTTCCAGAATCGGAACCCTGATTTCCCTGAAACCGAAGGCGGTAAAGACCTCACG
>CAYXQK010000078.1:0-3133 GCA_964467445.1 uncultured Syntrophaceae bacterium | reverse complement strand
CCGCCGGGGAGGGCGCTCCGGCCGAAACCCAGGTTTATACCCTGAACAAATCCGAAGCCACGATCGCCTGGTCTTTGATCCGGCCGGGAGAAAAAACCGATATCCGGGCGGTCCGTGAAGGAGAAAAAATCGTCCTCACGGGACTTCATGAGGGCGAAGCCATCCGCAAGGAATTCGACGTCGGCTCGCTCCCATGGAATCAGGCTTTTCAGCTCGGGCTGGAATCCTTCGCCGCCGCCGGCGGAACGCCGGTCAAATTCTGGTCGATCGGAACATCCGGCCCCGTGGCCATGAGCATCACTAAGCTCACCGCGGAAATCAAGGCGACGGAAACGATCCGGATCGGGAGCAGAGCCGAAGCCGCCCGCCATATTCGCCTTTCGCCGTCCGGACTGAAGTCCCTGCTCTGGCATGGCGATTACTGGTACCGGGAATCGGACGGGGTTTTCCTCCGCTATATCGGCCGAAGCGGGCCGGCCGCACCCCTCTCCGTCATGGACCTGACCGCCATAAAAGAAAACGACGAACGAATTGGGAAGGAAGACAGGCGCCGAGCAGAAAAACAATTCTAAACTCACATATTTAAACAAGATCCTGAGGTCCGACCCCACCCAAAATATCAAATCCCTCGCTCCGGGCCGCGGCCGCCAGGCGAAGGTCCGCTTTTCTTGACTTTTCAGGCGGGGAAAGGCAAAATACCCCTTCCAAACCCTTGCTTTATAACGACTTCATAAGCGCAAAGGGAAACCGTTTCTGGAGGAATTTTTCATGACTTTACTCGAACAGCTCAAGGAAAAAGCCAAAGCGAATCCCCGCCGCATCGTCCTGCCCGAGGGCGAAGAGCCCCGGACGATCAAGGCCGCGGTTCAAATTCTCAAGGAAAAGCTGGCCCAGGTCGTCCTGGTTGGAAACCGCGAAAAAATCGAAGCGGTGGCCAAGGAACAGGGCGTCGACGTGACCGGCATCCCCTCGATCGAGCCGGTCAAATCCCCGAAGTTCGAGGAATACGCCCAGGCCTATTACGAGATCCGCAAGGAAAAAGGGATGACGATCGAAGAGGCCCGCAAGCTCATGGCCGACACCGTCTTTTACGGGACCATGATGCTGCACAAGGGCGAGGTCGACGGCCTCGTTTCCGGCGCGATCCACTCGACCGGCGACACGATCCGCCCGGCCCTCCAGATCATCAAAACCAAGCCCGGGATCAAGATCGTCAGCAGCTCCTTCGTCATGATCGTCCCCGATTGCGAATACGGCGACAAGGGCATGTTCATCTTCGCCGACTGCGCCGTCATGCCCGCCCCGACCGACGCCGAGCTGGCCCAGATCGCCATCGCCTCGGCCGAGACCGGCCGGGTCCTCTGCGGCATGGACCCCAAGGTGGCCATGCTCTCCTTCTCCACCTACGGCAGCGCGAAGCACGAGCTCGTGGACAAGGTGAAGAAAGCCACGGCCATCGCCAAAGAGATGGCCCCGGGCCTCAAAATCGACGGCGAAATGCAGGCCGATGCGGCCATCATCCCGAAGATCGGCAAGTCCAAGGCCCCCGATTCCAAAATCGCCGGCCAGGCCAACGTCCTCGTCTTCCCCGACCTCCAGTCCGGCAACATCGCCTACAAGCTCGTCGAGCGGCTGGCCAAAGCCCAGGCCATCGGCCCCATCCTCCAGGGCATCGCCAAGCCGGTCAACGACCTGTCCCGCGGCTGCTCCGTCGAGGACATCGTCCATCTCACGGCCATCACCGCCGTTCAGGCCTCCGGCCTGTGAGCGGTCACGCATAGACTGAGAACAGACAGGAGAATCCCATGATCGTCCTTTCCCTGAATTGCGGCAGCTCTTCGGCCAAGTACCGCCTCTACGACTATGACAAGAAAGAGACCCTGGCCACCGGGATCGTCGAGCGCGTCGGCATCGGCAAGAGCTTCATCCAACAGGCCGGCCTCGGCCGCGAACCGATCAAATTCGATCACGACTGCGCCAATCACAAAGACGCCCTCAAGCTCATCATCGACACCCTCCTCGACCCGAAAGTCGGGGTGCTGGACGACCTGAAGAAGATCTCGGCCGTCGGCCACCGGGTTGTCCACGGCGGCGAGAAGTTCAAGAAGTCCGTCATCATCGACACCGACTCCCTCGAGACGTTCAAGAGCCTCTACAGCCTGGCCCCGCTGCATAATCCGCCCAACGTCCTGGGCATCGAAGCGGCCATGGAAGTCCTGCCCGGCATTCCCCACATGGCCATCATGGACACGGCCTGGCATCAGACCATGCCGGCCCATGCCTACATGTATGCCCTGCCCTACGAGTGGTACGAGAAATACGGCGTCCGCCGCTACGGCTTTCACGGCACCTCGTTCCTTTACGTGGCCAAGCGGGCGGCGCTGCTTTTGGGCAAGGATCCCTTCAAAACCAACCTCATCTGCCTTCATATCGGAAACGGCGTCTCGGCCAATGCCATTAAAGACGGCGTCTCCTATGACACGTCCATGGGCCTGACGCCCTTGGAAGGCCTGGTCATGGGCACCCGCTCGGGCGACCACGACGCGGCCATCGATCTGATGATAATGGAGAAGGAAAACATCGCCCCGTCCAAGATGAACGACCTTCTGAACAAGAAGTCGGGACTCCTGGGGATCACGGGCAAGTACACCGACCGACGCGACGTCCAAAACGCGGCCGAAACGGGCGACACCCGGGCGGCCCTGGCCGTCGAGCTCGAAGCCTACCGGATCAAAAAGTACATCGGCGCCTACATGGCCGCCATCGGCGGCGCGGACGCGGTCGTCTTCACCGCCGGCGTCGGGGAAATGTCTGACCTCATCCGGGAGAAGTCGCTCGAAGGCTTGGAATTTCTTGGCATCAAGCTGGACAAGGCGAAAAACAAGCTGGCCAAGACCCGCAACGCCGAAACGGAGATTTCGGCCGACGATTCCAAGGTCAAAGTCTTCGTCATCCCGACCGACGAGGAGCGCGTCTTCATCGAGGACGTGATCGCCCTGGTCGAAAACAAGTACGACGAACACACCCGCTTCGCCTATCGCTTCCAGTCCCCCGACTACGTCAACTCCCAGCGGGAGCAGGATTTTGCGGTCGAATGCGCGAAGAAGCCCGGCCTGGCGAACATCCAGGTCAA
>CAYXQK010000077.1:0-3156 GCA_964467445.1 uncultured Syntrophaceae bacterium | reverse complement strand
AGGTCTGCGTTCACTGTGCCGGCCCTGCGTCAGTGGGCAATTCAATGGAGGATCCTGCCTCAGATTTTAATCACAGCGTCATGGCCACCTTCAACCTTCTCGATACGTTGCGCCTCAACGCTCCCGGGTGCAGGTTTTTATACCCGTCGAGTGCTGCAGTATACGGAAATCCATTAAAACTGCCAGTTGAAGAAAAGCAAGTCCCTGCTCCTATTTCACCGTATGGGTTTCATAAGTTAATGTGTGAACAACTTGCCATAGAGTTTCATCAGATTTATGGTCTTCCGACAACAATAGTCCGCATATTCTCTGCGTATGGAGCAGGTTTGAGGAAGCAAGTTCTTTGGGATATTTGTAAAAAGGCTTCTTCTCAAAAAGTTATGAGGCTCCAGGGAACTGGCAATGAAAGCCGCGATTTTATCCATGTGTCGGATATAGCTCGGGCAATCCTTCTCTTGGCCGAGAAATCCCCATGTGGTGGTGATGTTTATAACCTCGCAAGCGGGATGGAGACTACGATAAGAGCATTACAGGAGATAATTGTGAACGAGCTTGGTTTCGAAATCCCTGCAGAGTTTGACGGCTTGGTAGTGCCGGGAAATCCGTTAAACTGGAGGGCTGATATATCCCGCATTTCGGTAATGGGATTCAGGCCGGAGATTGATTTGAAAGAAGGGTTAGCCAGCTATGCAAAATGGTATCTGACCGAGGTGCGGGATCGTGGGTAAGCTCCACATTTGTCTGAGACACGTCTTCGGAAGTAGTTGGCTTGGAGGGGCTCTCTATATACAAAATATAGCTCGGGCAATCGCGAGTCTACCTGCCGAGGAAAGGATGGGGATCAGACTTAGCGTTGTTGTGCGTTCATCCAATGGGTCAACGGCAAAGGTTATGCTGCCATATGTTGATTCCATGTATATTGATAGTGTCTATAAACTTGCTTTTTCCGAGGCGTGCAAGCGGTTGGCGAAAGTGCCTTTTATACCTCTATACAAGCTCAACCCCCGTAAATTTGACTTTGTTTACCCTGAGGTTGCCGGAGAGCGGGCACCTTACAGGTGGGGTGGGTGGATTCCCGATTTTCAGTACCGTTATCTCCCTCAAATGTTCACACAAAAGCAGATCGATAGATTTGAGAAAGTCTATACCGCGGTGGCCCATACTGCTCCAGTTGTTGTTCTGAGCAGCAAAATGGCGCAGGAAGACTTCCATCGCTTTTATCCGGAAAGTGCTTCACGAAGCAAGGTGATGAGTTTTGTAAGTTATATCGAATCCGAATGGTTCACCTTTGACCCGAGGAAGACGCAAAAAAAATACCGGCTTCCTGACCGATTTTTTCTCGTAAGTAATCAATTCTGGAAGCATAAAGATCATGGGACTTTGATCGAGGCACTAGGAATACTGAAGGATAAGGGTATGCGGCCAGTCGTAGTTTGTACAGGAAGCGCAGATGATAATGCTACAAACTATTTCAAGACAATTGTTGCCCGAATCAGCGAACTGGGACTTGATGGACAGGTTCATATTCTCGGGTTTATCCCAAGAATCGATCAGATTCAACTCATGCGGAGGTCTCTTGCAGTGATTCAGCCATCTCTATTCGAGGGATGGAGCACGGTCGTCGAAGACGTCCGCTCAGTAAGTAAACACATACTGATCTCGGATTTTCCGGTCCACCTGGAACAGAACCCTCCTGATGGGCATTTCTTCGAGAGGGGCAATCGTGAACAGCTTGCTTCCCTGATAGCGATGGCTTCTGACACGCTGGAACCAGGCCCTGACCTGGACCGGGAAGCCTGTGTACAACTGGCCAATCGGGAGAGGCTTGTTGCCTATGGGAGGCGCTTTCTCGACATTGTAAATGGTGCGCTGCACTAATGCTTACCATCTTCTCCTGCCCCAAACCTTTTCGAGGCCATGTAGATATTACACAGAGAAACGCTATCCATAGCTGGCTTCTCCTTGACCCGAAACCGGATGTCATTCTTCTTGGAGATGACGAAGGGGTTTCTCGGGTGGCCCGGGAGTTTGGTGTCCGCCATATTCCGGATGTGACCTGCAATGAGTTTGGTACTCCTCTTGTTAGCTCCCTCTTTGAGATTGCAGAAAAGGTGGCAACATCTCCGCTTATGTGCTATGTCAATGCTGACATTGTGTTCCTGCAAGACTTCATGGAAGGGATAAGAATGGTATTGGCAGAGCAACCGAGCGCCCTCATGGTGGGCAGGAGATGGAATATTGATATACGTGAACCCATTGAGTTTGACAGTCACTGGCAGCAGTCCCTCAAGTCAATGGTGTCAAAAAAAGGCAAACTCTACCCTTATTTTGCGATTGATTACTTTGTTTTCCCGAAAAACAGTCTTGGCAAGCTTCCACCCTTTGCGATCGGTCGCCCTGCCTGGGATAACTGGGTTATATACCAGGCCTGTTCATCAGGTATGGCAGTTGTAGACATGACAAAAATAGTGACCGTGATCCATGAAAATCATGATTATTCTCACCACCCGGATGGGTGGAAGGGGGCAATGAAGGGTGAAGAATCAAAACGAAATATTGCCCTTGCCGGAGAAGTTGCCCATGTGCACAGCCTGCTCGATGCCACGCACTATTTGACAGAGAGAGGTCTGAAGAAACGAAGAGCTCCATATTGCACCCCTTTTTATCTTTACAAACAACTTGTTGTAATTTCTAAGAACCATCGACTCGCGAAGTCCGTTGTCAGGTGTATTAAGTGGACGGGAGATCGCTTATTCCCGCAAGGATGAAGCGATCAATTTCACTTTAGTTTGGGGCAAGAAATTCATATTTTTTTACATAGAGGGCCAAGCGGTTAATATGCTGAACATACTTCAGGTAGATGTGGAAGACTGGTATTGCGATTTGGATACTGGTGAATGGGATAAATACGAACCTAGGGTGGTCAAAGCCACTGAAAGGATTCTTTCCATCTTGAACGAGACAGGAAATAGGGCCACCTTTTTTATTCTTGGCTTTGTGGCAGAACGGTTTCCGGAAGTAGTAAAGAAAATTGATTCAGAAGGACACGAGGTAGCATCCCATGGATACAGTCATAGGCGAATCATGGATCAGACCCCCGAAGAGTTTAGAGAGGATGTGAGAAGATCCATAGACGTACTGGAAAAGATCGCCGGC
>CAYXQK010000076.1:0-5614 GCA_964467445.1 uncultured Syntrophaceae bacterium | reverse complement strand
CGGTGATGCGCGAAGGCGATCTTGTTGCATCCTTGCTCGGCGGCGATTTCGAAGATCCGCTTGCGTCTCAGACGCGAACACAGAAAGCAGGGGTTCTTTTTGTTGTAGTCGCTGTGCGACAGCGGGCCGAAATCCGTCTTTTCCATGATATGGTTATAGCCGCCTGCCTTCAGGTAATCTTCCAGAATCCGGTAACCCTCATACATGGGATCGAAGCCCGGATCAATATGGACCACCAAACGTAAAAGAAGGAACGAAGATCATGGGCGAATCGAGCAGGTTCAACAGTGCCAAGCTGTCCGCCCCTCCGGATACCCCGATCAGCAGACGGTCTCCGGGGGCGATCATGCCGTAATCCATGATCGCTTTTTCCATCCATTTTTTCAGATGTAAAAATAATTTCGTCCTCTTCTCCCCGGTCAAACGCCCTGCCCTCTCCCCTCTCCTGCTTATGCCTCCGTCTGGATGCCTGTGCGCACCCTACATGACTTACGCGATCTTATCAAGACGCATTAGTGGAATTGGGGACGGGTTCACAATTTGAAGCAAAATTTGAACCCGTCCCCAATTCCACCATGACAATGATCTTGTATATTTTTTTCATGTGGGATAAGGATGCTGCGAATGAATTGCGATTAAAAAATGACATGCCGGGAGGACATTCTATGACGGAAATTATCCATATTCATGCCAGAGAAATACTGGATTCAAGGGGAAATCCAACCATCGAAGCCGAAGTCACCCTGGTCTCCGGGAGCACGGGCCGGGCGGCCGTTCCCTCCGGCGCTTCCACCGGAGAGCATGAAATGCTTGAACTCAGGGACGGCGACAGGAAACGCTACCTGGGAAAAGGCGTCAGGAAGGCCGTCAGCAACGTGATGGACAAAATCGGACCGGAAATCATCGGCATGGATTGCCTGAACCAGAGAGACATCGATGAAGCGATGATCCGGATGGATGGAACTCCAAACAAGGGCGCGCTCGGCGCCAATGCCATCCTGAGCGTTTCCCTGGCATGCGCCCGGGCCGGCGCTGCCGCACTCGAACTGCCGCTTTACCGGTATATCGGCGGCGTCATGGCCAGAGACATCCCTGTTCCCATGATGAATATCATCAACGGCGGGCAGCATGCCGACAACAATGTCGATCTTCAGGAATTCATGATCATGCCCGTGGGAGCGCCGAATTTCAGGGAGGCCCTGCGCTGGAGCGCCGAGGTGTTTCACGCCCTGAAAGCCGTTCTCAAAGGCAGGGGATACAGCTCCTCGGTCGGCGATGAAGGGGGATTCGCACCCAACCTTAAATCCAACGAAGAGGCCCTGAGTGTGATCATGGAAGCCATTCAGAAGGCGAAATACAAGCCGGGCAAGGACATCTGCATCGCGCTCGACCCGGCAGCCAGCTCCTTTTATCGGGACGGGAAATACATTCTGGCGGCGGAGAAAAAACAGAATAAAACCGCGGAGGAGACGGTCCGTTTCTATGAGGATCTCGTGAAAAAATACCCGATCATCTCGATTGAGGACGGCCTGGCGGAGGACGACTGGGAAGGCTGGAAGATGCTGACCGACACCCTGGGATCCAGGATACAGATCGTCGGCGACGATATCTTCGTCACGAACAAAAAAAGGCTGGAAAAGGGCATCGCCCTGGGCATCGCCAACTCCATTCTGATCAAGCTCAACCAGATCGGCACCCTGACGGAAACGCTCGATACGATACAGACCGCAAAGGAAGCCGGTTACACGACGGTCATTTCACACCGTTCCGGCGAGACTGAAGATACGACGATGGCGGATGTCGCCGTGGCGGCCAATTGCGGCCAGATCAAAAGCGGTTCCCTGTCCCGGAGCGAGCGCCTGGCCAAGTACAACCAGTTGCTCAGGATCGAGGAGGAGCTGGGCAGCGCGGCGGTTTACCGCGGACGGTCGGCCCTGTATAGCATCCGCTGAGTGGGTTCAGGGATCCGGCTACAGAAATTTGAACAGGCGACGGCGCAGGGTTTCTTTGGAAGATCGGTCGTCCGCCAGGGCGTAAGTCTGGATGAACTTTTTTTCGCCCTTCTCTCCGGTTTCGGTCAACTGAAGAATATCGGACTCCTGAAAAACACGCAGGGCATTCTCAAAGCTGGACTGGGACAGGGCCTCAGACCTCCGGATCTCGCCCTTGCGGTACATTTTAGCGCCGAGCCCCTGGACCTTCTTGATTAAATCTTTTTTCTGCAGAGGTCCTTTCTGGAGATAGGAACAGCCGCGAATCACCACCCAGTAAGATTCGATGTAGTTGCTGATCAGGCCGGCAAAGGGTTTCAGGTGTGTCCGCCCCTTGCCTTTGACCTCGATCCAGGCCTGTTCGTTGCGCTCCTCGCCGACAATCATTCCCTGGTTGTGCAGATAGGCGAGAACCTCATTCACCTCATCCAGCTCGTCTTTTGCCTGGTCAAAGATAAACTCACGCAGAAATAATTTTTTAAAGAAACGGTAATCTTCCATGATCTGCGTCAGCGGGATCATATCGTTATTGTTTGATAGAATGGATGTGGCCACAAAACTGATAGGCAGAAAATAATTAAGAATATTGTTCTTGTAATATTCAAGATTCATCCGTTTGTCGTCTTCGAGGGAATACACGATTTCTTCAAATTCGTCTTCCTCCTCCTCTTCCGTCCCCATTCGGGATATGAGACCACCCTGATCCAGCAGTTCCAGGGCATCCCGTATGGCCTTTCGCCGGTTGGCCAATGTCACCGCCAGCCGGATATGCTGATGAGCCAGGTAGTCATAAAAGCTGTTGAGAACGGTCATCAGGTCATTATGGGACATCCCCCGTCGGTCATGGCTCAGGAGCCCTGCAGAAATCAGCGCATAAGGGGTGACAACGGATACATTGCCGATTCGCAGGACGATTTCATAGCCGATTTTGCGGTAAATGCTCTGCCTTTCTTCAAGAATCATGTCTTCAAACTTTTTTTCCAGCGCGGCCAGATAAGACTTCACCTGAATCGGTTCGCCGATATTCAGATAGACCCGACCGTAACGCTTGCGCAGCACTTTTGAGCTTCTGAGCAGGTCCGTGGTTTTATCCTTGGACTTGGGCGCTCCGCCCAGCTCCTTCAGGTAAGATTTTTCCTCGATCACCCGGTCATAGCCGATATAAACGGGAATCAGCGCGAGATCGTCACAGGCGCCCTCCTGATAAGCCTGAATAATCATGGACAGCAGGCCGTACTTAGGCACGATCATCTTCCCGGTGCGGCTTCTGCCCCCCTCGATAAAAAACTCCAGGGGGAGACCCTCCTTCAGCAGGACCTTTAAATATTTTGCGAAGACCTCTCCGTAAAGGGGGTTCCCCTTGAAACTTCGGCGCATGAAAAAAGCCCCTGATCTCCTGAAGATGTAGCCCAGGGGAAAGAACAGCAGGTTGGTTCCCGCTGCGACAAAGGGCATCTGGATGTTGTGCTTGTACAGGACATAGGAAAGCAGGAGGTAGTCGATATGACTGCGGTGGCAAGGGATAATCACGATGGGCATTTTTTTTGAAATATTCCGTATCTTTGCCATCCCTTCCTGATCCACCACAACGCCGTCATAGATGTTGTTCCACAGCCAGGTCAGAACCTTATCCCAGATTTCGATGAACATTTCACTTTCGTCGGATGCGATTTCACGAAGGTATTTCTTGGTTTCCTTCATAATTTGTGGATATCCCGACTTGCTGCTTGCGGCCATGTTTTCCATATACCGGAGGAGATCCGAGTCTTTCAGGGTCATCCCGATCAGATCTTCTCTGGATTTCAGCGCAGGCCCGACCATTGCGGTTTTTTCCTCGTCAATGCGGTCAACCAGTTCTCCCCGCAGTCGCTGCACCATCTCGCCCAGATAAAGATTCTTGTTGTCCTTCATGAATTGGGCCAGGTTGATGGCCTCGGCAGAGATCACAATGGCCTTGTTGGCGTACCTCAGAAAGGTAATGACACGCTGCAAGGCGCCGGTATGGTCGGACTGGCCGAACAGGATATTGAGAATATTCTCATTTTCCTGTTCCCGCCGCCTGCCGTAGGTAATCAATTTGGGAACAATGTATATGGGAACGCTCATTTCCTTCTGCGCCTCCAGCAGTTGCAGGATGGCGCCGTCGGCATAGGCGTCTTCGATGAATTCCGATCCCCCCAAATGGATGATGGCGCTTTGCCCCTCCTGGACGATCTTCTTCAAGTACTTGTTTTTATGCGAACTCAGGATGGTTCTTTTGAAAACGAGCTGGGATACGAAGGTTCTGATCGCTTTCAGGGCGCTCGAAAAAGGCTGCCAGAAAATCATATTGCAATTGTAGGAATAGACGGGGCGGGGAATCCCTTTGCGCTCGGACAGATCCCTGATAATCAGGCTATTCAGTTTGCTTCTTTGCTTGAGAGCATAAACAACGACGCCCGTGTCAGCGAGTTTTTTGAGGGATTCCACATATTGATCGGCCAGATTCACCTTGGACAGTACTTTTTTGACAAGCCAGGAGAGGGCGAAATTGTCCTTTGCATAGAGGCATCCCGCGTAAAAAAAAGCATCCTTGTCCTTCATCTGATCATCTGCTTGCATTGACATCGCGCTGTTTCAACTCTCACTGCCCGTTCACTTGAAACTCTTCCGGGAATCTTTCCCGCATGGTCCGCTCCACACATTCCCTGATTTCCAAAGCTGAGGAAAATGTCAGGACTTTCTTCAACAGGGTCTTTGCATCTTTCATGGTTGCCCCGCGAATGATCTTCTTGACCCGGGGGATCGCCAGGGGATTCATGCTGAGTTCATCGAGCTCCAGACCCAGCAGGATCATCGTGTAGGTGGGGTCGCCGGCCATTTCTCCGCACATGGCCACGTGGATGCCGGCGCGATGGCCGATCTTCACGATGTTCCGGATCAGCCTCAGAACCGCGGGATGCAGGGGCTCATAGAGATAAGTGACCTGCTCATTGACGCGGTCGATGGCCAGGGCATACTGGATCAGGTCATTCGTCCCGATGCTGAAAAAATCAACTTCCCGGGCCAGTTTATCGGCAATGATCACGGCTGAGGGAACCTCTATCATGGCGCCAATTTCAATATGATCATGGTAACGGACGCCTTCTTTCCGAAGGTCGTTTTTCACTTCACATAAAATCTTTTTTGCTTCGCGAATTTCCTCAACGCCGGAAATCATGGGAAATAGAATCCGGATTTTTCCAAAGGCGCTGGCCCGGATCATGGCACGCAACTGAATTTTGAAAAGCTCGACTTCCTTCAGACAAAAGCGGATCGCGCGCAGGCCCATCTGAGGATTCATTTCCTTGGCCAGCTTTGGATCCGAGAGAAACTTGTCTCCACCGAGATCAAAGGTCCGGATTGTGGACCAGGCCAGTTCTTCCGTTCCCACAACCCGCTTGTAGTGGACGAAATGATCCTCTTCCGTGGGCATGTTTTCCCGGTTGATGTAGATAAATTCAGTCCGGTAAAGTCCGATTCCATCGGCGCCGTGGGTAACGGCTGACGGAATTTCCTCGGTAAATTCGATGTTGCCGCCGATCCATACGTGCCGGCCGTCCCGCGTGACAGCCGGCAGCGCCGCATCTTTCAGAGAGATTGCC